>JAGFJD010000198.1 GCA_024102975.1 Phaeodactylibacter sp.
TCCTGATCAACGGCGCCGGCGGCGGGGTAGGGGCCTTTGGCCTGCAACTGGCAAAATTGTACGATGCCGAAGTGACGGGAGTCGACGCCGGCGAGAAGCTCGAAAGGATGAAGTCGGCCGGTTTCGACCACGTCATCGACTACAAAAAGGAGGACTTCACCCGGAACGGCCGGCGCTACGACCTGATCCTGGATGCGAAGACCAACCGGCCGCCCTTCGCTTATCTCCGTTCCTTAAAACCCGGCGGGAAGTACGTTACCGTAGGCGGAACTCCTACCCGCTTGCTCCAACTGCTTGCCATGAAGCCCTGGATTGCCGCATTTACATCAAAGCGCGTACACATTCTCGCCCTCAAGCCGAACCGGGGATTGGAACACATCGGCGAGCTGTTTGAAGCCGGCAGGATACAACCGGTGGTCGACGGGCCGTATGCGCTGAGCCAGGGGGCGGAGGCCCTTCGGCGTTTTGGGGAGGGAAGGCATTATGGGAAAGTAGTGATCGCTCTATAGCATGAGAGGCAAAGCAACATTTTATTTCGTATTATGTGCAAAAAACATAAATGCCTGCCAACACCAACTACACCATTCCCGCCGGCGCCCGCATCGGCCATGTTCACCTCAAAGTGGCGGACCTGGAGCGGGCTCTCGGCTTCTACTGCGGCCTGCTGGGCTTCGAGCTGACCACCACCTACGGCTCGGAGGCGGCCTTTATCTCTGCCGGCGGCTACCACCACCACATTGGGCTGAACATCTGGTTCAGCAAGAATGCCCCGCCGGCGCCCCGCCGGGCAGCCGGCCTGTTCCACACCGCCATCCTGTACCCAACGCGGAAAGACCTGGCCGTCATTTTCCAGCGGCTGCGGGAAGCTGATTACCCCCTTACCGGTGCTTCCGACCATGGCGTCTCCGAGGCCCTCTACCTCGACGACCCCGACCAGAACGGCGTGGAGCTGTACTGGGACCGCCCGGAAAGCCGCTGGCCCAAAAAGGCGGATGGCTCGCTGGATATGTATACCCGGCCGTTGGATCTGGAAGGGCTGCTGAGGGAGCTGGCTTGACCGGTGCTTTTTTAAAATTACGTGAGTTCGGGATTAGTGGCTTTGAAAATCAATTCTTTAGGCCAGTTACTTGTTGTTAGTTGTCAGTTGATTTTTCCCGGGAACCGACAACGGTCAACAGGCAACCAACAACGGCCAACAAAACCAGGGTTTTGAGCCTGTATATTCCCGAATGCATCCCGAACGGGCGTTAAAATACCAAAAATGGCAACTATTTACCGCATAGGCCACAATAGCCGCGGCCTATGTGCTCTACTGTGAAAACGCTATGTGTCCTATGTGGTTAAACAAAAGACCTTAAAAATGACACTCGAAGACCTCGGATACAACAATGAATTGGCAGCTTATCGCCAGGAGCAACACCTCGATGCCTTTGACGTCGGAAGAGTCGTTGCCGAACACAAGGAGAGGTACGCCGTCAGGACGCCCGAAGGCGAATTTGACGCGGAACTGATCGGCAACCTGCGGTATTCCGCGCAGGAAAGAGCCGACTTCCCCGCTGTCGGCGACTGGGTGGCCATCCAGGCGTACGACGAGCACAAGGCGCTGATCCATGCCGTTTTTCCCCGGAAGAACCGGATAGAGCGGCGGGCGGCGGGCAAGGCCGGCGAAAATCAGATCATCGCCGCCAATATCGACTATGCCTTTATCGTGCAGGCCGTCGGTTGGGATTTCAATATCAACCGGATCGAACGGTACCTGGCCATCTGCAACGCTTCGAAGGCAGAGCCCATCATCCTCCTGAACAAGGCCGACCTGATTGGCGAAGAGGAGATGAAAGCGCTGGTGGAAAGCGTCCGGGCCAGGGCCGGCGAAGTGCCCGTGATCCCGGTCAGCAACATGACCCAGAAGGGATACCCCGAGCTGAACCAACGGATCGAACCCGGGAAAACCTACTGCCTGCTCGGCTCTTCGGGCGTTGGCAAATCGACGCTGATCAACAACCTCTCCGGCCGGCAGCTGATGGAAACCGGTTCCGTCAGCGAAAGCACGAACAAGGGCCGGCACGTGACCAGCCACCGGGAACTGGTGCTGCTGCCCGGCGGCGGCATCCTGATCGACAACCCGGGCATGCGGGAAGTGGGCGTTGCGGATTCGGCCGGCGGCCTGGAAAGCACCTTCCAGTCGATCGTTGAGCTGGCCAAGGATTGCAAATTCAAGAACTGCACCCATACCAACGAACCCGGCTGCGCCATATTAGCCGCAGTAGAAAGCGGGGATTTGGACGAAAAGGCGCTCGGCAATTACCTGAAGATGGAACGGGAAAAGGCACACTATGAATCGACAGTAGCGGAACGGCGGAGAAAGGACAAGGCGTTTGGGAAAATGGCAAAAAACATCATGAAGAATAAGAAAAAAGGCCGGCCGTAAGTTGGCGGTTGCTCGTTGCTCGTTGTTGGTTATCGGGAGCCCTGGCCCGGACAACAAACAACAGGCCGTACTACTGGACTAAATGGTTCTGGACACAGAAAATAGTATAACAACCGACACCACATCAATAGCTTCAAACTGAAAACCATGAAAAAAATACCCCTCTCCCTCCTGGCCACCGCTGCCCTTATTTTCGCAGGCTGTCAGGCCCCTGTAGAGAACCTGACAGTTTCTTCCCCCTCCAACGTCAATTCCATCGAGTTCTTCTTAGACGCCAGCGGATCGCCTTACTACCTGGTAAAACACGGCGAAACGGTAGCCGTAGACAGCTCGGCCATGGGCTTCGACTTCCAGGGCCAGCCCCTCCTGAAAAGTGGCCTGAAGATCCTCCGGGCAACGGAGCGGCCCTTCGACGAAACCTGGGAGATGCCCTGGGGCGAGCAGCGGGCGGTACGCAACCATTACAATGAACTGCTGGTAGAGCTGGAAGAAACCGAGGCCCCAAACCGGCGGTGGAACATTTACTTCCGGGCATACGACGACGGCGTTGCCTTTCGCTATGAATTTCCCGCCTGGCAAGGCGTGGATACCCTCGTCATCCTGGATGAAAACACTGAATTCCAGCTCGCCGGCGACCATGACTGCTGGTGGATTCCCGCCGACTATGACAGTTATGAACACCTGTACAACACGACAAAGTTCTCGGAGATAGACGCCATTGCCGCCGGCGCCAGGCACAGCCTGGGGCATACCTCCATCCCGCAGAACGCCGTGCATACCCCGGTGACGATGAAGTCAGGCGACGGGCTTTATTTGAGCTTCCACGAAGCCGCCCTGACTGACTACGCCAGCATGACCCTGAAAGTGGGGGAGAAGGCCTTATCCATGTCCAGCGAACTGGTCGGCTCGGACCGTTTCGGCTACAAGGTGAAGCGGGCATTGCCCTTCCGCACCCCCTGGCGCACCGTCCAGATCGCCGATAAGGCTACAGGCCTGATCGCCTCCCGGCTCATCGTCAACCTGAACGAGCCCAACGTGCTGGGCGACGTGGACTGGGTGAAGCCCATGAAGTACGTCGGCATCTGGTGGGAGATGCACCTCGACCGGTCGAAGTGGGACTATGCCAGCGGCAAACACGGCGCCACCACCGAAAACGCCAAAAGGTACATTGACTTCGCCGCCGCCAACAACATCGGCGGCCTGCTTGTGGAAGGCTGGAACACCGGCTGGGAATACTGGACAGACCCCGTGAAAAGAGAAGGCGTCTTCGATTTCGTCACGCCTTACCCGGATTACGATCTGGCGGAAGTGGTGCGCTACGGAAAGGAGAAAGGCGTAGCGCTTATCATGCACCACGAGACCTCCGCCTCAGTAACGACCTATGACCAACAGCTGGACACCGCCTACGCCCTTATGGAAAGCCTCGGCATCCACGCCGTAAAAACGGGCTACGTCGGCAGGATCATTCCCCGGGGAGAGTACCACCACGGCCAGTGGATGGTCAACCACTACCGGAGGGTGCTGGAAACGGCCGCCCGGCATAAGGTGGCCGTCAACGCCCACGAGCCCATCAAGCCCACCGGCATCCGGCGGACCTATCCCAACGCCATCGCCCGGGAAGGGCTGCGGGGGCAGGAGTTCAACGCCTGGGCGAACGACGGCGGCAACCCGCCCGAGCACCTGTCTATCGTCGCTTTTACCAGGATGCTGGCTGGCCCGATCGACTTCACGCCCGGCGTTTTCGAGATTTCCCTCAGGGACAAGCCCAACAACCAGGTCAATACCACCCTGGCCCACCAGCTGGCCCTGTATGTCGTCGTCTACAGCCCCATACAGATGGCCTGCGACCTGCCCGAGAACTACGAAGGCCAGCCCGCCTTTCAATTCATCCGGGACGTCGGCGTAGATTGGGAGCGGACCCTCGTCCTGGACGGCGAAGTAGGCGACTTCGTGGCCATCGCCCGGCAGGAAAGAGGCACCGGCGACTGGTTCCTCGGTTGCATTACCGACGAGGAACGGCGCGAGGTAACCATCGACTTCAGCTTCCTGGAGGCCGGCAAAAAGTACCGGGCCGCCATCTACCGGGACGGCCCCAATGCCCACTACCGGGACAACCCGCTGGACATCGTGATCGAAGAGGGGGAGATGGACCACAATTCTTCCCTGTCCTTCACCCTGGCGGGAGGGGGCGGGCTGGCCATCAGTTTGAAGCGGGTTGAATGATACTTTTGGAATCCCGACCCTGCGGGTGCGGGACAGGCTCTCACTTTGCCATTTTTCCGCCCCGTAGCGCTGCTATGGGGCGGAAAAAGGCCTTCGTGAGAACCCAAAATCTGTCCCGATAGCTATCGGGATTCGCCTCAAAAGCACCACCTCCAAACATGCTCTAAAGCAAAGTAGCATTAAGCAGGGCTTAATCCTGTTCACCCTCACCCCATTTCCCCGAAAGCTTCCCAAAAACCGCTCAAATCCGCCTTCGTCTTTCTGGGCAGGATAAAAGACAGCGCATGATCCTGGTTGTAGCAGGAAAATGCCTTGTATTGGCTGCTCGTGCGATAGGCCGTTTCAATGGCTTTGCCAGCCCATTTCATGGATTTGACGGTTAGGACCTTAAAGTCCATCGTCAGGCCGGTCCGCAGGGTTTTGGACACCCCTTCCTTGATCGTCCAGAGCAACGTAAAGCCAATTATTTCCGGCAGGCCCAGGGCTGCCAGTATTTGCTTTTCCTCATCGGTGATTTGAG
>JAGFJD010000209.1 GCA_024102975.1 Phaeodactylibacter sp.
TTGGGTTCGTACAATTCAAAACTGGCAGGAACTTCCAGTGCCGGCGCCTGCACCCGTTTGATGTCTCCGCTTCCATTGATGGTGATGGTAAGCGAAAGAGCGTCGTCAGTCGTCACGGTGGTGCGGCTGAGGCGGGAGTCCATCCGGAAGTCGCCTACCCCTCCGGAGAAGGAGGGCGGCGCGTTGCCCGGCAGGGCGGATACTTTGATGGTTAGCGGCTCGGTGCTGGCCGGCACCCGTTTTACCGCCGGCGTATAAAAGAAGCTCCGGCGGCGCTCCTCCTCCTTGATGATGCCGAGCTGGACATTCATGGGGGAAATGCGCAAAGAGCCGGCTTGCTGCGGGAAAAGGGCTATCCGTTTCAGGATTTTGGTCACATATTGTTTCCCGTTGACCACCTCCCGGATGACGCGGCCGTCGTAGCGACGGATGTCTTTGGCAAAAAAGCCCTGGTAGTCCGCTTCTTCGAGGATGTTGAAGTTCTCGACATTGACGGTGGTGTAGAGCTTGTAATCCAGGACGATCTGCTGGCCCACCCACGCTTCGGTAACGCTGGGTTCGGCCTGGATGAAAACCTCCTGCTCAGCGGCGCCGGGCTGGCTCTTCACTACTTCGATAGGGATGGGATCGGTGCGCAGCGTCCGCCCCTGTGCCCGGATGGTGGCGCTGCCGATCGTCAGCCGGCCCAGCCGCCGGGGTTGCAGGGTGTAGATGTATCCTTCTTTTTTGCTTACCTGCCCGTTGATGATCTGGGTCTGCATCGAACGGCTGGGCCCCGAAACGACGATGAAATCATTGAACGAAGGAGGCGTAAAATTGGACCCGTCGGCGTTCCGCAGCTCGAAAGACACGTCAAAATAACTCTCCAGGATAACTTTCCGGGCATCGGCAGTAGCTTCGAAGGATACCTGCCCTTGTCCCGGCAGGAACAGGGGAGATACGATGGCCGCAAAGAAGATGAGCAGGATTCTCGCCGTTGTTCGGTATGCAGGCCCTAACTTCGGCAGTGCAGCGTCCGGCTGCTCCGCGATGACTCCCGGAGGCGCGAACACCGAACGCCGAACACCGAACGCCGGACGGAGGCTATCTGTCGAACTTGGGCTAAGCATAGTAATGATCAGATCTTATAGGTCTTGCGTTTGCGCTTCGGCTGGGGCGCCGGCTCCTCCGGCTGTTGGAACGGCCGGGGAAAAGACGGCCACTCCCCGAAATTCCAGTCGAAGCCGGGCATTTCTATTCTTTCTTCCGTATCCTGGATCACCCCGTCCGGATTGGGGACGACCGTAACGGGCACCGGCGTGGTCTCCAGCACGTCTTCGCCTACGGCGATGCTGGCTGGCTCGATGTAGTAGTTGCCGACGTCCCTGGGGCGAAGGTAGTAAGTATACGTCACACTTTGGCTCACTTTGCCATTGACCATGCTGATGCTGGAGGCGTAGTTGGGGCCGCTCACCACGTCGAAGCCTTCGAAAAGCGGTGGCCGGAAGTTGTCCCCCCCGGCACTCTCCAGGGAGAAACTCACTTTGAAGCGGTTGCCCAAAAGAATGGAATCACTGCTCACCTCGACCTTAAACCGGGCGCTTTCCTGGGCGCTGGCCAGGCCGAAGGCCAGGGTAAGGGCGAAAACGGTACTGATTGCTTTCTTCATAGCTCGCGATATTTTAGTACTTGTTTGGAGGCGGTGCTTTGGAGGCGAGAATTGCTGATTTTGGGTTCTCACAAAGTCATTTTTGAGCTTCATAGCAGGGCTATGGAGCGAAAAAATGGCGAAGTGAGGTTCCAAAAGCGGCAATTTGCAGCCCAAATGACTGCCTCCAGACAAGTACTTAGTTTTACCAATCTTTTCCACTCCGGCTGGCGGGCTGGCCTTCCTTTTTCATTTTCTCCATGACGCGGAGTTCTTCCTCTTCGATAATGTCCAGCAGCCGCTGTGCCTCTTCCTGGGAGAGGGCCCGTCCTTCGTTCTGCGGCTGGCCGCTCTGCTGTTTTTCGGGGCTGGCGTTCTGTTGCTGTTGCTCCTGTTCCTGCTGGCCTTGTTGCCCTTGTTGTTTTTGCTGCTGCTGTTGCTGATCCTGCTGGCCCTGGGATTGGCCGCTTTGTTGTTGTTGCTGTTGCTGGTCTTTTTGTTGCTCCTGTTGCTGCTGGTTTTGTTGCTGCTGCTGTTGCTGTTGTTTCAGGAGCAACCGCTGGGCCATGGCCAGGTTGTACTTGGTACTCTGGTCGCCGGGCCGGAGGCGCAGGCTGTTTTTATAGGCCTCGACGGCCTGTTCCGGCTGCCCTTCCTGGAGGTAGGCATTGCCCAGGTTGTGAAAAGCAGATGCTTTAGCTTCGTCATTGGTGGAAGTTTCGGCAGCATGCTCGAAACGGCGGATGGATTCTTTGTAGCGGCCCTGCTGGTAAATGGCGTTGCCCAGGTTGTAACTGCCCTTGGCGGTGCTGCGTTCGGCCAGGGATTTGCGGTAGTACTCTTCGGCGTCCTTATACTCCTGTCCTCCGTATGCCTCGTTTCCCTGGCGCAGGTAGCGGTGCGCGGGCTGGGCTTGCAGGCAGAGGGTACCCAGCAATATGGCCAATGTAATTAATGAGGGGTAGGCATAAAGCGTTTTATCGCATAAATTCCACCCCCCGACCCCCGCCAGCGGGGGAGATCGCACCGCTAAACTCAGGGAAAATGTCCCCCGCTGGCGGGGGTTAGGGGGTGGATCAAAGCAAGTAGGATTATGCCCAACCCTCAATGTAATTAATCCTATGTTTTTGTGAGCCATAGCTTTAATATTTCAATGAAAATAACCAACAACCGCCTTTAGTCCCCCGCAGACAGAATAACCACTCAGGCTTCCAACCTGCTCCCGCCCCGGCGATAAGAGATCAGGAACTCCGCCAGCAGGACCAGGATAGCCAGGCCGACGAACCATTGAAAATAACTGTTGTACTCCGAAAAAACGCGCTGCTCCAGCTCCCGTTTTTCCATGTCGTCAATCCGGGTTTTCAGGGCATCCACCACCCGGTTGCTGCTGGCGCCGAGGTTGAAGTAATCGCCGCCGCCGGCTTCGGCTACCTGCCGCAGGGTGGCTTCATTGAGGCGGCTCATGACGGGATTGCCCGTTTGATCCCGCTTATATCCCTGGCGGCCGTTCTCCATGGCCGGGATGAAGCTGCCGGCTTCGGTTCCGACCCCAACGGTAAAGATCAGCATGCCGTTTTCCCGGGCTTCGCGGGCCCGGCTGACGACGTCGTCCTCGTGATCTTCCCCGTCGGTTATTATGATTAACGCTTTGTGGCTTTTGTTGTTTTCTTCGAAGGACTCCTCTGCGAGGCCGATAGCCTGGCCGATGGCCGTGCCCTGGTTGGGGATCATATTCGGGTTGGCGCTGCGCAGGGCCAGGAGGATAGCGTTGAAATCCTGGGTGATGGGTGACTGCACGTAAGCGTTGCCGGCAAAGAGGATCAGCCCCAGCCGCTCGCTGCTAAGGCCCTCTGCCAGGGTCTGGGCAAAACGGCCGGCACGGGCGAGGCGGCTGGGGGAAATGTCCTCCGCCAGCATGCTCTGCGAAACGTCGAAGGCGATGAATATATCGACGCTTTTGCGCTTATACTTCACCAGCTTGGTGCCGTACTGCGGGTTGGCCCAGCCGATGGCCAGCAGGGCCAGGGCCAGCAGTACCAGTCCGAATTTCAGATAGTGCCTGAAGGAAGACACCTCCGGCATGAGCCGGGCCATAAGGCCGCCGTCTCCAAAACGGCGGATCGCCCGCCGGCGCGACCGCCAGGCCAGCCAGAAAAACAGCAGCAGGACCGGCAGCAAACCCAGGGCGTATAAATGTTCGGTGTATTCGAATCGGAGCATGGAGTTGTTTTTGGTTGATTGTTGCTGGTTGTTGGTTGATTGTTGCTGGTGGCCGAACGATCAACGATCAACCAACAACAGACAACAAACCCGTCACGGGATCGTCCTAAGCACCGTATACCTCAGCAGCGCCTCCAGCAGCAGGAACAACAACCCCCAGAACACGAAAGGGTGGAAGGCCTCGTTGTACCGCTTCAGCACGGTGACTTCGATTTTGGTCTTTTCCAGTTTGTCGATCTGGTTGTAGATGCGTTCCAGGCTTTCGGCGGAGGTAGCCCGGAAGTACTCGCCATCTGTCATGTTGGCGATATTTCTGAGCAGTTCCTCGTCGATCTCGACCCGGGCCAGCCCGAAAATATAGCGGCCGTCGCTGCGGCGGCTGACCGGCGTCAGTGCGTCTCCGGTGGAGCCCACGCCGATGGTGTATACCTTGACGCCCACCTTCTGGGCGATCTGGGCCGCCATCAGTGGGTTGATGTAGCCGGCGTTGTTCACCCCGTCTGTCAGGAGGATGACCACCTTGCTTTTGGCCTCGCTTTCTTCGAGGTGGTGCACGGCGGTAGCCAGCCCCATGCCTATGGCCGTTCCGTCTTCCAGGATGCCGCACTCCAGTTCGGCGAGGAAATTTTTCAATACGCGGTGGTCCGTCGTCAGCGGGCATTGGGTAAAGGCTTCGCCGGCGAAGACGGCCAGGCCGATGCGGTCGTACCGGCGTTTGTCGACGAACTCGGCGGCCACCCGCTTGCTCACCTCCAGCCGGTCCGGCTTGAAATCCTGTGCCAGCATGCTGCTCGACAGGTCAAGGGCCATCATGATGTCGATGCCTTCTGCGTCAACCTCCTCTTCTTTGAGCACTTCCTGGGGCCGCGCCAGGGCTACCACCAGGGCTGAAAAGGCCAGGGCCCGCAGGATGGGCAGGGCCGCCCGCATCCTTCCGCGCCAGGAGCGCATGCCCCGGATGCTGTCCAGGCTGGGCATGCGCAGGGCAGCATAGTGCCGCCGCCGCCGCCGCAGGTACCAGTACCCAACGAGAGGCAGCAACAACAGGAGCAGGAAAAACTCCGGGTTGACAAATTGTATGTTTTCATCAAATCCGATCATGTATTTTCTTCGTCGCTTTTGTCCTGCACCGCCTGCCCTTCCGGGGCTTCAACCAGAAGCTCTTCGCGGCGGGTGCGGTTCACGAATTCCACCACCGAATCCATAGCTTCGCTGTGGAAGGTGGCGGGAGGCTGCGCTTTGGCGAACTTGACCAGGTCGGCCGTCTGCAACAAATCCCTCAGTTGTCCTTTCATGGCCGCGTCCATGTCCAGTTTGGGTTGCAGTTGCTGGATGATCTCCCCGGTCGTTCGTTCCAGGGCGATGATATCGTAGCGCTGTTCCAGGTATTCCCGCAAAATGCGGGTCAGTTCGCTGTGGTATTCCTTGATGGTGCCCTGCTGCCAAAGTTTCCGCTTTTTCAGGGCTTCCAGTTGTTCGAGGGCCAGCAGGTGAGCCGCCACTTTACGGGGCGGGGGCGGGGGCGGAGGCGGTTGTTCCCGGCGCCGCAGATAAAGCAATACCCCCAATGCCAACAGGACTACCGCCAGTCCGATAAGATAGGGCAGAAAATCCCGGAAATTTGCCGGCTCTTCGATGATGCCCTTGATGGGTTGTATCTGCAGGGAGTCCGCCGTTACCGGAATGGTATTTACGCGGAGGGCCAGCTCCGTGGTGCTCACCGTGTCCTGCCGGCCTTTCTGTTCGTATACGACGGGGATCGGCGGGATGAAATAATAACCCGAATCAAAGCAGGTCAGCCTGATCTCTACTTCGGTAATGCGCACGCCGTTTTCGCCCTCCTTTTCGAACCGTTTGGCGTCCAGCACCTCCAGCCGGGGTTCCCGGTTCAGGATATCGAAGCCAATGCTTTTCACCTCCACCGGCGCCCCATAGCTGGCCACCACCGTGAGCGTCACCTGGTCGCCGATCAGGATTTCCGGCTGGCTGAGCGTAGCCCCAACGCTGGGCTGGGCCAACACAGGCACCCCGGCAACCCAAAGCAGCAAAAACAACCAGGGCATCTGGCTAACCAAAGGCCATGAAAAGGCGCTATTCTTCCCGATCGCAGTTATCATAATGTCCCTATCTTGATAGCAGTCTTCCTTCATTCCTTCCCCGTCCTCGTGCCTCGGCCGGGTAAAATTCACTCATTCACTCATTTTCTACCGCCCCCGCTGCTGGAAAAACTTCAGCAACGCATTCACATAAGATTCGTTGGTCCGGATATTCACGGCATCGGCCCCCACCTTTTTGAACGTCGTCCGGAAATAAGCCAGGTGGTCCTGATGCCAGGCGGCGTAGCGCTCCCGCAGGCGGCGCGAGGAGGTGTCGATCCAGCGCATTTCCCCCGACTCGGCATCCCGGGCGCGGATGAGGCCGACATCGGGCAGCTCCTCTTCCCGGGGGTCGATGATATTCACGCCGATCACGTCGTGGCGGCGGGCGGCGATGCGCAGCGGCGATTCATAGGCCTTGGCCAGGAAGTCGGACAGCAGGAAACAGATGCTGCGCTTTTTGACGATGTTATTGAAATACTCCAGCATCACCCCGATATCGGTGCCATGCCCCTCGGGTTCAAAATCGATCAGCTCGCGGATGATGCGCAGGATGTGCTGCCGCCCCTTTTTTGCCGGGATGTATTTCTCGACCTTGTCGGAAAAGAAGGCTACGCCCACCTTGTCGTTGTTGTTGATGGCCGAGAAGGCCAGCACGGCGCAAATCTCGGTGATCACTTCGTTTTTCAGTTGGTTGACGGTGCCGAAAAAGGAAGAGCGGCTCATGTCGATGAGCAGCATCACGGTCAGTTCCCGTTCTTCTTCGAAGATTTTGACGTGGGGGTCGCCGGTGCGGGCCGTCACGTTCCAGTCGATATTGCGTACGTCGTCGCCATACTGATAATCGCGAACCTCGCTGAAGGACATGCCCCTCCCCTTGAAAGCACTGTGGTACTCTCCGGAGAACAAGTGCTTGCTCAGGCCCTTGGTCTTGATCTCGATCTTGCGTACTTTCCTGAGGAGTTCGCTGGTTTCCATG
>JAGFJD010000214.1 GCA_024102975.1 Phaeodactylibacter sp.
CGGCAACGGCTGCGTCGTCACCTCCAGCCCCGCCATTACCGTAGAAGCCCCGCCTCAGCTGGCCCTGCCGGATACGGTGCCGCTCTGCCTTACCGATGCGGACGTGGACCTGCAGGTGGCCATTACCATCACGGCCGATTCCACGGGCGGCACCTTCAGCTGGGCCGGCCCGGGAGTGATTGATCCGGATGGGACCTTTAACGCTTCGGTGGGTAACCTGGCCGAAGGCGCCTATACCTTAACTGTTTCATACCAGCGGAATGAGTGTGCCGTCAGCGATTCCCTGGTGGTCGTGCTGGCGGAAGCCGAGCCGCTGGCCATCGATCCGGTGGAACCGGTTTGCATCTCCCAGGATACGTTGCAACTAAATGTCAACCTGCCCGGCGGCAGCTGGTCCGGCCCGGGCAACCCCACCAGCCAGGGAGTTGTGGATTTGCAGGCGGCAGGCGGCGGCATGCATGCCTATACCTACCTGTACGCCGCCGGCACTTCCTGTGAGCAGGAGGCATCCATTACTGTAGAAGTCATCGACCTGGGGTCGGTTGTCTCCGCAGGCAACCCGGAAGCCGTCTGCGAAGGGCCGGCAGGATACACCCTTAGCGGCGGCAGCCCCGCCGGCGGACAGTGGTCCGGGCCCGGGATTATGGATTCCGATGCAGGCAGCATCAACCTTGCGCTGCTCACCCCGGGGCAAACGTACCAATATGATTACTGCATCGAAAGCGGCGAAGTGCAAGGCTGTTCGGCCTGCGCCACTAAAACCCTGACGTACAACCCCAAGCCCGAAGCCGGCTTTTCTTTTGAAGGGACGCCTTGTATCAATACTACTTTTACGCTTATTCCCGATCAGCCGGGCCTGAACTATGAATGGAATTTTGGCGACGGCAACGGCAGCACTGCCGAGAATCCTACCCATGAGTACACCCTTTCCGGAACATACACCTTAACCCAGGCCATCCGTACCAATGCGGGCTGTGCCGACACCACCAGCCAGGAGCTGTACATCACCAGCCCGCCCACCGCCGATTTTGAGCTGCTCAGCGATGAAGGCTGCGCTCCCTTCGAACTGGCACTGGAAAACAACAGCTTCGGCGACGACATCACCCAGCAGTGGTGCATCAACGGCGACACCATCGGCGGCGCGGCCCCCCCCGTTTATGTGTTTGACAGCCTGGTGGACGATACCTTTTTCCCCATCATCCTCAAAGTGACGAATTTATGCGGCACGCGGATGGACTCCGCATCCGTCCTGGTCCATCCTTATCCTTTAGCCGATTTCGGCATCAGCGAAGACGAAGGCTGCTCCCCCTTCCTGCCGGATGTCAGCAACATCACCCTTGGCAACCCCGACAATTTCCGCTGGTCGCTCAACGGGGTTCCCTTCTCCACCGATTCCATCCCCGTCCTGCCCGGCTTGACAACGCCGGACGACTCAGTGAGCGTTTACACCCTGCAGCTCATTGCCGATAACGCGTGCGGGTCCGATACCCTGTCCAAAGCGATCACGGTGTACCCCCCCGATGTCGAGGCATTCATCGAGCTGGACACGCTCAGGGGTTGCCAGCCCTTCACGATGTTCCCCGAATCCTTCAGCACGCCCGGTTCCGTACTCAGCTGGGAAGTATACGGGCCACAGGGGCAATATGCCGGCGGCACAGGAACCCGGCCGGAGCTGCTGTTGCCGGACCCCGGCCTGTACACCATCGTCCTGTTTGCCTCCCGCTGCGGCACGGACAGCGACACGGCCCAAGTCGAGGTGCTGCCCGCCCCGGAGGTAGGCTTTGAGCATGAACCAAGCGTTTGCCTGGGCGATACCATCCGGTTTCGGAACACTTCCATCGAAGTAGGCGGCAGCGCCTGGGATTTTGGCGACGGCAATACGAGTGCTGCTTTCAGCCCTATCCATACTTACGATACGGCCGGGGTTTTCACGGTCACCTACACCGGCTTGTCGCTCATCAACAATTGCCCGGCAACGGACAGCAGTATGGTGACGATATACGGATTGCCACAGAGCGCTTTCAGCCCCGGCATAACGGCCGGCTGCCCGCCCCTGGAAGTTTCGTTTGCGAACCAATCCACCGGCGTTGGCAACCTCAACTACCGCTGGTTCTTTGGCGACGGGACCAATTCCACCTCTGAACCCAGCCCCACGCACACCTTCACCGAATCCGGCATCTACCGCGTCAAACTGGTTGCCTACGACGATGCCGGCTGTTTCAGCGACACCGCCACGGCTCTGATCACCGTACATCCGGAACCGGTGAGCGCTTTTGAACTGTCGCAGGAAAGCCTCTGCATCGGCTACGATACCCTCCGGGTAG
>JAGFJD010000231.1 GCA_024102975.1 Phaeodactylibacter sp.
AGATTTTGGGTTCTCACGAAGGCATTTTTCCGCCCCATAGCAGCGCTACGGGGCGGAAAAATGGCAAAGTGAGGTTCCAAAAGCTGGCATTTGCAGCCAAAATGACTACCTCCAAACATGCTCTTACATCGAAGTGAAAAATCAGCCATTTTCTCTATTTTTATGCAGAATTCAAATCAAAACCCCACCGGGCAGGTGGAGGAAAATTTATACACCGAATAAATAAAACCCAATGGGAACAATGTACAGCAAAATCTTTTTGCTCTTTCTAAGCCTTTCAGTCCTCCCGGCCGCCAGCCTGGCCTGCGACGGATCGGGATACGTTATCAACAACCTCACCGACAACATAGATGACACTTACACCATCGACATTGCCGTGTTCATTGCCGGCGCCGATTACCCGGGAGGCATCCTGGGGGGCACCCAGGGTTTTTATTTCGGTACAGCCGCCACTATCCTGGAGGTGTCGCCGGCGAGCCTTACCAGCCTGAACGGGACCACCCTGAACGCCTCTGTTTCCGGCAATACCGTCACCTGGGGAACCCCCGGCAGCGGCCCCTTCTTTGTCCAGGCCACAGAACCCACCCAGACTTTTTCCGTCACCCTTGTGGTGGATGGCTTTCCCGCAGGCTGGAACGGCGGCGGCATGGAAAACAACGCATGCCCGGGCGGCCCGGGCACGGACAACCCACTTCCCGGCTATTCCGGCACTTTCTCCCCGACGCCACCAATGGCGGACACCCTTTATATCGACACCACCATCTGCAGCGGCTTTCCTTTCCTGCTGCCCAACGGCGACAGTTATGATTACAGCCCGGGCTTAAACCAGGATCTGCTCATCCTGGAAGATGGCGCCGACATTACTTATGTTTTTCTCAACCTGGAGGTGATCGAAAGCCCGGATACGCTGTTTACTCTTGCGGCCTGCCAGGGCGAAACCATTGAAGTGCTCGGGCAATCCTTTGCCCGGGACACCAGCTTCGTCCGTTTCATACCGGTGGGGGGCTTCTGCGACAGCCTGGTTTTCTATGAGTTGTCCTTTTTGCCTGTTCCTTCCAGCCAGGACACCGCCTACGTCTGCAACAGCAACGAGGTGGGCCAGGATACGGCCTTTTACGACATCGGGCAGGGGTGCGACAGCGTGGTTTACACCACCCGCCTGCTCGCCCCCGATTCGTTGGCCTACGCCCTGCGGGAAGTCGATGGCTGCCCCGGCGACACCCTCTTCCTGCCCGGCCAGGCCATTACTGCCGATACCATTATTCTCGAAGTTATTGCCGGCGGTGCCGCCAGCGGCTGCGACAGTATCACCGAGTGGCGTTTCAGCTTCCGCAGCCCGCAGTTTTATTCCATCACCGATATCCCGGCGGCACTTTGCCCGGGCGACAGCCTGGCCATCATCTACGGTGAGGATTTCGCCGCTCAGTACAACGACTACGGCCTGGAAGCCCGGGGAGACTCCCTGGCGCTGCCCGACGGCGTCGGTATTGCTTATGCCAGCACTATAAGGGCAGATGCTTTTTCGTTTAATCCCGTAATCCAGGAACCTTCCGAAATAGAAATCTGCATCAACATGGAGCATTCCTGGATGCACGACCTCGACATCACCCTTACCTGCCCCGCCGGAAATACCATCATTCTGCAGGAGCAGGAATTCATCACCAACGAGGTACACCTGGGGGAACCTTATGAGGGGGACGACTTCAACACGCCCTTCCCGCCACAGCCTGGCGCCGGTTATACTTATTGCTGGACAGCCGACGCCCCCAACGGCACCTGGACCGATTTCTCCCTGGCCAACGACCCGGGCGGCCCGGTAGAGTATACCCTCCCTCCCGGCGCCTATCGCCCCTACCAGCCGCTGGACAACCTGGTGGGATGCCCCTGGAACGGAGAATGGACTTTAAAAGTGGAAGACCAGTGGGCGTCCGACAACGGCTGGGTTTTCTTCTGGTCGATCGGCCAGCGCTTCGCTCCTGCCGACTCTCTGGTGATCGTTTCCGGTGCCTGGGCGGATGACCCGGCTGCCGCTATTTCCGGCGACACCCTGCAATTCATCGCCAGCCAGGCCGGCGAATATTCATTCACCTATGCCCTGACGGACACGCTCGGCTGTGTCCACGACACGGCCTTCGTCTTCGAAGTATTTGCTCCCTCCTACGAAGAAAGAGACACCTTAGTCTGCCGGGGAAGCCTGCTGGGAGGCGCCGTGGCGGATACCGCCGGCGTTTATACTTTTAACCTGGTTAATGCCGCCGGTTGCGACAGCACGGTTGTCTACCGGGTTGAAATCCTCACGCCGGACACCACGATGCTGGCAGAAACCACCTGCGCCCGGGACAGCGCCGGCCTGTTCGAAGCCTACTTCACCGGAAGCGACGGCTGCGACAGCCTCGTGCTCACGACGGTCGCCTATGAACCGCCATCGGACACAACCTTCGTTTCCGCCTTCACCTGCAATACCGGGCAGGAAAGCGAGCTGCTGGTGCTGCAAACAACTGCCGGCTGTGACAGCCTCGTGCAGGTCGAATACGAATTCGTACCCATCAACTACACGCTGGCGATCATACCGGACACCTGCCTCCAGGGGCTGGGGCGCCTGGAGGTGGTACTGGCCGATAACCCCGACTATGGCAGCGATCCGGAAATCCGGCTGACTACCGGGGTGCCGCCATTTACGCTCGTCGATACCGGCACCGTTTATGCCGGCCTGGCCGGCGGCACCTACCTGCTGGAGATCGCCGCCGGCCCCAACTGCCGGGTGGAGGAAGAGATTACGATCGGCAGCATCGGAAACGGAGTGCCGCCCAACGCCCAGTTCAACGTCTCCGTCAGCCTCGGCAGCGTTGGTTTCTCCGCCTCGCCACCCGCTTCCGGCGAGCAGTATTTCTGGAATTTCGGCGACGGCACCAACGGTTTCGGGCAACAGGTTAACCACCTGTATGTGGTCAACGGCCTGTACGAGGCCTGCCTGACGGCGGTCAATGAGTGCGGCCAGGAGACGAACTGCCAGCCCGTCTTCGTGCCCTTCCGCGTCGAACCGGAAGGGACGGAAGGGGTTGTCGGCCAGCGCGTGACGGTCCCGGTCCGGACCAATGGCGTCCGCCAGTTGGGAGAACTCAACGCCATCATCCAGTTCCTCAATCCCGAGGTGATACAGATCGACGCCATTGAGCCGGCCGCCCTGTCCGCCGGCAGCCTGCAGTACGACATCCTGGACGCCGCCGGCTTTATCCCCTTCAGCTGGCTGGCTGAAACGGCACCCGGGCTTACCCTCGGCCCTGACGACGTGCTCTTCTATATCCACCTGACGCTCACCGGACAGCCGGGCGACATCTGCGGGATCGTCGCTACCGAACCGCCTACCTCCGGTTATTATCTGAATGGCATGCTCGACGGCCTGTACCCGGTGGATTTCACCCCCGCTTTCGTCGAAGTTTCCGGCGAAGCGTTCACCATCGCCGGCGAGGTGCAGACGGCCCCCTACCATGTCACCCCCTTTGCCCCTCTGGCCAATGTGGAGGTATCGTTCAGCGGCCTGCCCGGTACGTCTACTCTTACCGGGCCGGATGGTGCCTACGCTTCACCCGGGGTGCCCATGCAACCCTACCTGATCGGATTCTCTAAAAACAACGACGGGCTGAACGGCCTGTCAGGCCTGGGCATGCTGCGCCTGCTGCGCCATCTGGCCGGCCTGCTGCCTTTTGATTCGCCCTACCAGTATCTGGCTTCCGACGTGGACTGCGATGAGGCGGTAGACATCGACGACGTGACGCGCCTCCAGGAGGTGCTGCTGGGCAACCGGCAGGCTATATGCCAGAGCTGGCGGTTCGTCTCCAGCGAATACGTGTTCACAAATCCGATGGACCCCTTCCAGGCGCCGCAGACCTATTATACTGACACCCTGTTCGGCGACCTGCTGGCGCCCGTCTTCTACGGCGTAAAAACCGGGGACATCCTCGGCGAGGCCGATCCCTCGCGGCGGCCCGGCCTGCGCAGCGACTCGCTGGTGCTGCTGGCCAACAACGGCGTTTACGATGCCGGCGACACGATAAACCTGACGCTGGCCGCTTACGGGTTTGATTCTCTGATGGGTTTCCAGTTCGAACTGGAGTTTGATGCCGGCGCTTTGGCCTTTGCCGGCGCGACGGCGGCGGCGCCCCTCCCTTCGTTCTCGGAAGCCAGTTTCGGAACGAGCCAGGTAGCCGGCGGTTTTTTCCGTACCCTCTGGACGTCTCTGGCCCTGATGCCGGCCAGCCTGGAAGAAGGGGAAGCGTTGATCCAGCTGCGTTTTGTTGCGCAGCAGCCTATTGCGCAGGGGCTGGCGCCGTTGATCCGGCTCTATGGGGCCAACCTCACGCCCGAGGCCTATAACGCGGCGTTTGAGCGCATCCCGCTGCTGCTCCGCTTCGAAGCGCTTACCGGTACAGAGGAGGCCCGCCGGGAAGAGATGCAGCTCTTCCAAAACCAGCCTAACCCTTATACAGGAGAGACGGCCATCCCGTTCTACCTCCCACAGGGTGCCGATGCCGAGCTGATCATCACAGGCCCGCTGGGGCAGGTGGCGGCCCGGCATCGAAAGTATTATCCTGCCGGGCGGCATACATACGTATTCCGTCCAGAGGAGAAATTGCCTGCGGGCGTATATAATTATACGTTACGGACGGAGGGCCGGCAGGTTGCGAAGCGGATGGTGTTGGCGAAGTAATTCCATCCCCAGATGCCGCACTGCTATCGCCCGAGAAAATTTTTTCCCTATTTTCGCCGTTATGTCCGCTATAAACCGGACAGGATTGACAGGGTAGACAGGATAAACAGGTTTCGGGGGGCTAATTGCCTTAGGCGGACAGGATGAACAGTTTTAGGCAAGTTCAAGGGCAAACAGCACAAAGGCAGTCCTTGAATCGAAGTTTCCTAAATAAAGCCTAATTAAACAAAATGACGAACAAATTACTGTTGTGGGTTTTCGGCCTGGCCCTGCTGGCCGGCTGCTCCTCCGGTTCCCCCTGCGGAAACAGCAAGGACGTTTTTCTGCAGAATTATTATTCCCTGGTCGACGAGGCGGCAGCGGCCAACCTGCCGGCATCGGACGACAAGTGGGCAAAGTATGACGAACGTTTCCGCGCGTTTGTGGAAGAGTGTTATGATCAATACGAACCGGAACTCAGCCCTAAGGAGCGGCGGCGGTTCTGGTCTAAATCCTTGAAATACTACGCCCAGCGTTATGGCGACGGCGCGATCAAAGAGCTGGGAAAGAAAAAGGACAAAGCCTCGGAAAAAGTGGTTGGCGAGGTGGAGAAGATTTGGACGGACACCAAAGAAGCCCTTAAAGAAGCCGCCGGCAAAGTGAACCCCAAGGAGGTTCTAAAGCCCGGAGAAACGGAGACGGAATAGGAAGACGATAGTATAAATTTTTATTTTTGTAATTTTCAGGGGTAATAAAGTATTTGGACATTATAGGCGGAACACAATTCGGGGCTAATGCCCTGATATTCAATCATTCAGTCATTCGCTAATTCAGTCCATGTGCTTAAGCAGCGCGCTTCCCGCCAATACGGAAAGCTTTATGATGCAAACAGAAAACGGCCTGTTACAGGATACGGAAGCTTACATCCAGCAATTCTACGAGGAACATTTCCCTCCGGAATATGTATTCCATGACCTCCCCCATACCCGGAATGTCGTGGAATCCGCCCTGCAGATCGGCCAAGCCTACGAGCTTTCCGAAAAGGAAATGGAAATACTCCAGCTGGCGGCCTGGTTTCACGATACCGGTTATTACAAAAACCCGATCGGGCACGAAGAACTCAGCAGCGAACTGGCCGAAGCCTACCTGCGGAAAAAGGATTATACGCCGGAAGATATCCATGTCGTTAAAAATTGCATCAACGCCACCCGCGTCCCGCAGAACCCTTCAAACCTGATGGAGGAAATCCTATGCGACGCCGACCTCAGCCACCTGGGCAACGAACGGTACTGGGACCGCTGCGGGCGCCTCCGCCAGGAGATGTCCATGACCCGGGACATCCTCATGTCCGAACAGGAATGGGTGGATTTCGAACTTGACTTTATGGTCAACCACCGCTACCATACGGAGGTGGCGCGAAAGTTGTTCGGCAAACAGAAGAACAAGCACATCAAACAGCTTCTGGAGCAGAAAAAACGGCTGTACCCGGAGGCCATTGCAGTGGAAGGGGAGGAACAATCCGGGGAAAAGAAGAAAAGGAAGAAGAAGAAAAAAAACGGCAACCTCAAACTCAAGGAACTCAACCTGGGCCGGGGGGTAGAAACCATGTACCGCACTACTTACCGCACCCACGTCAACCTCAGCTCCATAGCCGACAACAAGGCCAACATCATGCTGAGCATCAATGCCATCATCATCTCCATCGTAGTGGCCAACCTGGTGCCTAAAATCCCCGGCGATTACCGCCTGGCCATCCCCACCCTCATCCTGCTGGCCGTATGCCTGGCCGCCCTGGTCTTTGCCATCCTGTCCACCCGCCCGAAGGTGACCAAAGGGGAGGCGACCCGGGAAGACATTGCGGAAAAACGCACCAACCTGCTGTTCTTCGGCAATTTCTACAAGATGGACCTCGAAGACTTCCACTGGGGCATGATGGAAATGATCAAGGACAGCGACTTCCTCTATAGCTCCATGACCCGCGACCTGTACTACCTGGGCGTCGTGCTGGCCAAAAAGTACGAATACCTGCGTACCTGCTACAACATCTTTATGTTCGGGCTGATTTTCGCGGTGGCAGCCTTTGCTGCGGCGTTTTTGTTCTGGCCGGCGCCGTGAGGTGGTTCATGGGTTCATTGGTTCATTGTTTCATGGGTTCATGGTAGCCTTACCTTTTCGAAATCTTATTCAACGAGATGTGTTTCTGCCGGGAAGCTTTAAAACGACCCGTTGTTTGCCCTCTCAGCCTGCGGTGCTTGGTTGCCCGGCCCTGTACGCGGGCGCGCCATTTTTTCCAGTTGCGCAGGTGCATCTGGTGTTTCATGATTCGGATCACTTCTGCTTCGGTGACGCCGAACTGGGCTTCGATGGCGTCGAAGGGTGTCCGGTCTTCCCAGGCCATTTCCACGATGCGGTTGAGGTCGCGGTCCGTTAGTTGGTGTTGTTGCAGTATTTTTTTGATATTCATACGCCTGGCTAACAATTAATGCCTCGATCTGTTTAGGGGTTGCCGCGAATTTCTTTATTTTCGGCTTTAAAATTCCAACAGCTATGATTTCGAAGAAAATGGTAAAAGCGCTCAACGAGCAGATCGCCCTGGAAGGTTACGCTTCCTATTTATATTTGTCGATGGCCTCCTGGTGCGACAAGGAGGGCCTGGAAGGATGCGCCCGGTTCATGCACCGCCAGTCGGAAGAAGAACGCATGCACATGCTGAAGATCTTCCACTACCTCAGCGAGGTGGACGCACATGCGCTGACCCCCGCCATCAAGCAACCTCCGCAGGAGTTCGAATCCGTCAAAAGCATGTTCGAACAGGTCTATAAGCACGAGCAGAAGGTCACGGCCTCCATCGGCAAGCTGGTCAAGCTGAGCTACGAGGAAAATGACTTCACCACCCTGGAATTCCTGCAGTGGTACGTCGAAGAACAACGCGAAGAGGAAGCCCTGATGCGCACCATCCTCGACAAGATCAAGATCATCGGCGACGGCCCGTCCAGCCTGTACTACATCGACCAGGAAATCGAGAAAATCAACGCCCGGGCAGCGGCGGCGGAAGCGGGAGGGGAGGCTTAGAGCATGTTTGGAGGGGATCATTTTGGCTGTAAAACCCAGCTTTTGGAACCTCACTTTGCCATTTTTTCGCCCCGTAGCGCTGCTATGAGGCGAAAAAATGCCTTCGTGAGAACCCAAAATCTGAGTTTTTCGCTTCAAAAGCACCCCCTCCAAACATACTCTTAGGGTATTGGATTATTGTTTATGGGTTAGCGTATTTTAAATACCGAATAAGTGCCTGGATGGGAATGTGTGGAAATACATGGAAATACGTGGAAATACATGGAAATGTATCGGGACATGCTGCCTGGCTTGGGCGGGCAATGTATTTCCTTATTTCTGCGTATTTCAACCCAGGCACTTAACTGACAACGAATACCCCTTCATTGGTTATGGACCAGCAGATACTCGACTACTTCGGAGAGTTTGAAGAAAGCACCCGCATCGTGCCGGTGAAGTACTTCTTCTTCGAGTCGGAAGCGCGCCTGTATGCCGCCCGGCTAAAGGAAGCGGGTATCCCCTGTTTCATCTCCAACGCCAACGTCATGGCCGTCCTCCCGCTGGGCGGCGGCGGCGGCATCGGCCTGCACATCCGCGAGGCCGACCTGGCAGACGCCTCCCGCATCGTCGCCCGCCTCGACCACCAGAAAGCGGACGGCAGCCGGAACGACACCTTCCACGACGCCGACCTGGACGACATCGAATACCAGCGCGCCCTGAACGAGCCGCCCATGGCGCTCAAAGCCGGCAACGCCTGGTACTGGCTCGTCATCGGCATCGCCCTGCTGGTCATCCTGCGTGCCTTTCTGCGGGCAGCAGGGGTGGCGGAGAGTTGGAGGGATTTCTTTTGAATGTGTAAAAGTGCGTAGGTGTAAAAGTGTAAACGGGCTCACAGCGCTCGTCATTTACACTTTTATACCTTTCCTCATTTACACAATTCCTGGAACCCGGGCATACTTCTTCCCCTTAAGCAACAAACCGAACAAATGGGCAATCACTCACTCCCCCCCTCCCGCCTCCGCGAAATCGCCTCCCTCTTCCTTCGGCTGGGCATCTTCGCCTTTGGCGGGCCGGCCGCCCACATCGCCATGATGGAAGAAGAAGTGGTGCAAAAGCGGAAGTGGATGGACCAGCAGCACTTCCTCGACCTGGTGGGCGCCACCAGCCTCATCCCCGGGCCCAACTCTACGGAGATGACCATGCACTGCGGCCATGAACGGGGCGGTGCCTGGGGCCTGTTCACGGCAGGCGCCAGCTTCATCCTGCCGGCGACGCTCATCACCGGCGGGTTCGCCTATCTGTATGTGGAATACGGCCAGTTGCCTCAGGTGGAGCCTTTGTTATACGGCATCAAGCCGGCGGTGCTGGCGGTCATCCTCAGCGCCGTTTTCAAGCTGGGGGGAAAGGCGCTGAAAAACACGCAACTGGGTGTCATCGGTGCCCTGGCAGCCCTGGCCGTGCTGCTGGGCCTGAGCGAGATTTTCGCGATACTGGCGGCGGGCGTGCTCGGCCTGGCGTTGCACGGCCTGCTTCGGCTGCGCCGGAACGATGCCGGCCTGTTTCTCCCCTTGCCCCTGCTGCTCTTTCAGGCAGCCCCCGCCGCTTCTTCCGCCGGCCTGCTCCAACTGTTCCTCACCTTTCTCAAAGTAGGTTCCATCCTCTTCGGCAGCGGCTACGTGCTGGTAGCCTATCTCGACGGCGAGCTGGTGCAGAAGCTGGGCTGGCTCACCCGCCCCGAGCTGCTCGACGCCATCGCTATCGGGCAGTTTACGCCCGGCCCGGTACTGTCTACCTCTACTTTTATCGGTTATCAGATCCTGGGCTTTTGGGGAGCGGTGGTGGCCACGCTGGGCATTTTCCTGCCCTCTTTCTTTTTCGTGTGGCTGCTCAACCCTCTGGTGCCGAAAATCCGGCAGTCCAAAGCCGCCGGCGCTTTCCTCGACGCCGTCAACATCGGCGCGGTGGGCATCATGGCAGCAGTGGTGCTGCAACTGGGCGGCGAGGTACTGCCGGATTGGAAAGCCTGGATCGTAGCCGGGCTGAGCGCCCTGGCCGTCTTCGGGCCCTGGAAGGTGAGCTCGGTGTGGGTGATCGCAGGGGGAGCAGTTGCGGGGTATGTATTGGGATTGATGTAAGAGCATGTTTGGAGGTAGTCCCCGACACTACGTGTACGGGGCAGGCTATTTGGGCTGCAAATGGCCGCTTTTGGAATCCCGACCCTACGGGTGCGGGACAGGCTCTCACTGCGGCTATTTTCCGGACCGTAGCTCTGCTATGCTCCGGAAAATAGCCTGCCCCGCACCCGAAGGGTCGGGGAGCCTTGTGAGAACCCAAAATCAGCCATTTTCGCTTCCAAAGCACTACCTCCAAACATGCTCTAAGGGTACCCCGCTCTGCCGGCAGCGCTTATTGTCGAAACAGCTAAAAACAAAGCCTGGATAAAGCAACCCGCAATTTTTCCAACACCGATAAAATGCCCGTCCTCTTCCTAGGACACGGCAGCCCCATGAACGCCATCGAAGAGAACGAGTTCGTGCAGGGCTTTCGGAAAGTAGGCGAGGAAATCCCCCGGCCCAACGCCATCCTCTGCATCTCTGCACACTGGGAAACCAGAGGCACCTACGTGACAGCCATGGAAAACCCCCGCACCATCCACGATTTCGGCGGCTTCCCCCGGGCGCTTTACGAGGTGCAGTACCCCGCCCCCGGCAGCCCGGAACTGGCGGAAGAAACCCGGCAACTCATTACCTCAGCCCCGGTCGGCCTGGACGACAAATGGGGGCTCGACCACGGCGCCTGGAGCGTCATCAAACACATGTACCCGGATGCCAACGTGCCGGTTATCCAGATGAGCCTCGACGTCAACCGCTCGCCCCAGCAACATTATGAGCTGGCAAAAGAAATCGCTTCCCTGCGCAAAAAAGGCGTACTGATCGTCGGCAGCGGCAATATGGTCCACAACCTGCGCATGGTCGCCTGGGACAAGCTGAACGCCGACGAATACGGCTATGACTGGGCTTACGAAGCCAGCTCGAAGTTCAAGGAACTCATCGCCAACGACGAACACCGGCGGCTGACCAATTACCAGGCGGAAGGCCGGCCTTTCCAGCTTTCCGTCCCGACGCCCGAGCACTACCTGCCGCTGCTGTACGCCCTGGCGCTGAAAGAAGGAAAGGATGAGGTGAGCTTTTTTAACGATAAGGCAGTGGGCGGGTCTTTGACGATGACTTCGGTGAAGATACAGGCGGTTTAAGGGCTCTCATACTCAATGGTGGGAGTTATCAATTGGTTATCACTTGCGCTATGTTTTTTTCAAGGTTGAGCCGGACGGGCTTCGTCCGGCTGATGCCTTCTCGGTGGCCCATGGTATTGATTTTTGATCCAGCCTTAAGTTAATTCCTTTTTTCTTTAAAAAAATGACTTTTGGCACGGCCTGCGGTCTGTGTATATGCAGTTTGGGCGTTTAGCCCAAATTGGCATATATACTATGTTGAACTAAGCCGCTATCGCGGCAAGCCCAAAATAACTTATATTCCAGTATTTCATCAAAACAATATTCATCATGTCAAAAAAAGTCCCAACCCAAAGCCTATCAGGCTAGCCGCCCTGCATTTCAAGAGGCCCTTGACCGCATGGCCAACCACCTTACCGTAGCAGGGCTTGCCAAAAGTACTGCCCTAAACTATGTGCGCTCCTTACGCGATGTGCAGGAGCGCACCGGCAAGCCGGCCGATGAACTTACCCGCGACGAACTGCTGGCCTACCTGGCTGCCCGGCGCAAGCACCTCAGCGCCTCCACCCTCAACACGGTTGTATGTGCGCTGAAGTACTACTACCGCGAAGTAGCCCGTAGGCTTGACCTCGTGGTAGACATCCCTAACCCTCGTAAGCCTAAACAACTTGGCGACTTGCTCAATGCCGACGAACTGCGCCTCTTTCTTGGCGCAGCGCGTAGTATGAGGCATCGCCTGGTACTCGAACTGCTCTTCGGGCTGGGCCTGCGAGCTGGCGAAGTAGGCCGCCTGCGCATCAGCGATTTCAACCGCGAGCAAGCCACGGTAACCATCCGTACTTCCAAAGGCGGCATCACCAGAGTACTTCCATATGGCGGCCGCCTGCGAAACACCCTCAACCAGTATTACCGCCAGGAACGCCCCAAGGATTTCCTCATTCCGGGGCGGGAGCGTAGCAGTTCCCTGGGTATTTCCTTACGCGGCGTACAGTACATCACCCGTACTACCTTACAACGTTCCCGCTTGCGCAAGCAGGTTTGCCCACATACCCTGCGGCATTGCTTTGCGGTGCACTACCTCAACAACGGCGGCAACCTGGTGCGCCTTCAGCAACTGCTAGGCCATGCCTACCTGAGTACCACGCTGCTCTACCTGCGCTATGCCTCCATCACCCTGCGGGATATCCCTTCGCCTCTCGACTTTTTGTCCAATGAGTACAAGGGCTAAACAACACCGTTGGGAAGTAGCTGATGTTATCCGGCGTTTCGGCGAGGCCTTCCGCGCCCAAGGAGGGGTGTGCAAACACCACTTGCGCACCCTCTCCGCCCTGGAGCGCTGCCGCACCGCTGCTCTCGGCGGGCATATCGATGCCTGTACCGAGTGTGGCGCGGTGCGCATCAGCTATAATTCCTGCCGCAACCGCCACTGCCCAAAGTGCGGCGGCCTGCAACGCGAACTATGGATACAGGCTCGCTGTGAGGAGCTCCTTCCGGTGAAGTATTATCACATCGTATTCACCATTCCAGAGCAGTTCAACAAGTGGTGCCTGTACAACCCTGCACTTTGCTATGGCATCCTTTTCAGAGCCGCCTGGCAAACCCTACGCACTTTTGCCGCTGATAATAGGTGGCTTGGCGCAAAGCCTGGCGCAACTATGGTGCTCCACACCTGGGGGCAGAACCTTAGCCTCCATCCTCACGTGCATTGCATCGTGCCTGGCGGAGGGCTTACCTCTCAAGGGCAATGGCTATACCCCAAACGTTCCGGCAAACGAGGGTTCATCTTTCCGGTAAAGGCCATGAGTAAAGCCTTCCGGGCTATCTACCTCCGCCACTTTACGGATGCTTACAAACAAGGGTGCTTGTCTATCCCATCTGGACAGAAGGTTCCTTTCTCCCAATGGAGGCGCGAACGCTTCCGGCAAGCGTGGGTGGTTTATGCCAAAGCTCCTTTCCACGGGCCCCAAAGCCGTGGTGGAATACCTCGGCAGGTACACTCACAAGGTGGCTATTTCAAATCACCGCATTGCCAATATCGACAAGCAACGGGTTTTCTTCCGCTACAAGGATTACCGCAAAGAGGGTAAGCGCAAAACCATGAGCCTGGCTGGAGTGGAGTTCCTCCGGCGGTTTTGCCTGCATATTTTGCCCCCTGGCTTCCGCCGGATGAGGCATTACGGCATCCTGAGCAACTTTCACAAAGCCCGAGCTTTACACGACGCCAAGCTAGCATTGAGAGTGGGGCCGGCAAAGCCTGTCCAAAAGCCGGAGCCTACAGCGCAAAGAGAAAAAGTGCTGGAGCAGTGGCTGGGGCGTAATCCCCATGATTGCACGCATTGCGGCGCTAAGGGTACTATTCAGCGGGTTGCCATCATCCCGGCTTCCTGCCGCGATCCGCCCACGTCCGCCATCCAGGCTGCTCAGTTCTTTTAACCTGGTTTAGCAACGATCCTTTGGTCGTCAGCCTTTGGTATGCCTACTGGAAACGAAAAACGCCAAAAATCGGGACAAAATACTGCCCAGCCACCCTTTGCCCAGCCGTTCTCCAGGAACCGGCACCTCGACACTTCTACCACCCAGCTATGCCCTTAATGAGCTGGCTTCATTCAATGCCCATAGTTCCTCGATATGCGCCGGCTTCGTTCAACATAGCCCCAACGCTACGGCCGTCGCTGTGCTCCGCCTCGCTTTGGCGCTTTATTGTTCTTCACATTTTTATTTGGTAAAGATGTCGAACAGCTTCTTCCAGTTCGCAAGCACATCTTCGTCAATTTTTTCAATAATTCGAGGAAAAATCCTTTGAAAATCTCTCGCTAACTCAACTTTCCAACCAAGTTCAAGAGTATAACTATTTTGCTTTGCAAAGTCCTCCATTTGATTTATTATAGGCTTGGATTTGTCAAAGATGTATTCAAAGTCATCGGTGGAATTTCCTCTAAACTTCTTTGAAAACACTTTTGCTAATTCCTCAATTGGGAACAAGTCTTCCACTTCAAATTCTCCTTCACCTAAAATGTCGGAAACCATAATTATTTTTTTGGGCTCATCTTTATAATTTCCCTTCTTCAATGATTTTTCTTTTTCTTTTCCAGGTGTATCTGCATCCAGAACAACGAAAGGAAGGGAATTATCTCGTCCAGTTACTATGCTGATTACTGTGGACATCCCTTTTACTCCCCCTGTAGGAATAAAAACCATTTCTTTAGAGTTGTTCCGAAATAATCACATTAGGATATTTCATAACGAAACCATATTTGAACATCAGAGTCTAACACATCAAAAAAAACCTGAAATAGCTATTTCGGAACAACTCTTTTGTTGTTCTTGTACATCCCTTTGCTCAAAAGTGTATTCTTGACCAGTTGTAGGTAAATCTGGTCTGATGGACCTTCTACCAATATTGGTTGGCAGCCTAAGAATAATGTATCCGAAACAGTCAATCCAATTGCAGCGTGAACAGGATAAATTGACTTTTCTGCGACCTTGTCATTTTTTCTCAAATCCGCAGAAACAGAGGATAAACCTTTTTCGTCAACAAAAACTGCTTTTACATCCGCAAGATTATCTGGGTTTACCAAGAACGGCGAATGTGTAGTATAAAGCAGTTGATTTTCTTTTGCCAACGAATTAAAAAATTGTATTAAATCAAACTGGGCTATGGGATGTAAGGATATTCCCGGCTCATCCAAAAGCAAAATGCAGTTTGAATGACTATCCTTGCTTTCAACCAAGAAAACCAAAAAGAAACTGAAAAACCATTGTAGCCCTCGGCTTCTGCCTTCTAACTCTATTTCTTCTGTTCTCACCTCATCGCTAACCCAAATACGAAAATGATTGCCGTCTGCTTGAAACCTGAAACGGTAGTTGCCTTGCTTCCACCATTCTTTGAAATCTTCCGTCAACTTATTAGAGGCAGATTGCAAAAGGATTTCTCTTCTCTTCTTCTGTTCTCGCTCTTGGGCTATTTGTGTCTCATTAGGTCTTCCTTGATTAGGATTCAAAAAAGTCTCACGCCCTAATTCCAATATTTCCTTCGGTTTTAATTTGACAAATTCAAAAAGCACTTTCAGACTTCTTGATTTTGCTCTTTCTCTTTCGCCTAAATCTTTGCGTCCAAAATTTTCAATTACATGAGGTAAATATATTTCGCTGTCTAAATTGCCGTAGTCTGAATAGTAAACAAAATTGGGCATAGCCTCAACTATCAATTCACGAACTTCATCGGTGATTTCAACATCTTTAAGTTCTTGGGCAAGAAATTGAACGTAGAGATTTCCTGCAAAATCTCTTGAAATTTCTATCTGTTTATAGAACTCCTCAGAATTTCCAAGATGCTTTCTTATTTCTTTGGTCAAATCCTCACCAAATTCAAATACCGCCTCGATAAATATTTCTTTGCCCTCTGTCTCCTCATAATCAACAAACTTTTTTCTTGGGTAATCAATCAAAGGAATTATCGGTTCATCATTGGCAGGGTTTAATTTCCAGAGAGCCAATAATAAATTTGTTTTACCTGCTTCGTTTATCCCAACGAGGCAACTACAATCTCCAACCTCTATCCACCCGCTATCTTGAATTGATTTGAAGTTTTGAACTCGGAATTTGAGAAGTTTATTGGTCATATTTTTCTTTCTTTTTAGTTGTGAAGAACGGCCAGCGTATATGCCGTGCCGGTGATTAACCGGCATGGTACATACGCATTGTTCATTCCCATTAAGTTAAGCAAACCGGCCAGATAACAAACTGCACGGAAAAGAGGATATTCGTGAAAATTCCAGTGATCATGAACACCTCCCTCCGCGCATATCTTGACGCCATGCGGCA
>JAGFJD010000242.1 GCA_024102975.1 Phaeodactylibacter sp.
CCGGCTGGCTCTCTTTTTTTTCATTTTTATTTACCAGTTTACCGGCAGTTACCTGACCAATATTTACGAATATTTGATCTGGGTGCTTGTTTTTTTGCCGGTGTTTCCGGAGTTTGGGAAGGAATGAAGGAATTTTACCCGGCCGGGGCACACTACAAGACATTTTCTGGACACAGAGTACGCCGAGAAGACACAGAGTCACACAGAGGCCTGATTATAAATGGAAAACACTCCGTGTACTCTGTGTTGGCCTCAGTGCTCTCTGTGTCCAAAACCATTTTGTCCAGTGGTGTGGATCGTGAGGATGGATTTCCCGTGCCGTTATTTTAGGGCCCGGAGAAGAGCAATATGGGTTGTTTTTTGACAGCCGCCAGTGACGATTCTATTCAAAATCGGATAGAAAACTAAATTCAAACAGCTTCTAAGGCAGACCTGGCTCGTTGCCAATTTCTTTCATCATGGACCGCCTGAAGGAAGCCCGTCCAAACAAAAAAGCCACTGCAGATGCTTTCCGCAGTGGCTTTTCCTTTAAAAACCCAGTTGGTTATCGACTGTTTTGGTGAATAACGGTCCGGAGCTTCCGTTCCGGCATAACCAATGACTCATGCCGGGAACTTCCCTTTGGCAATAACTGCCCGGAAACCTGTTCCCGCAGCGCTAATTGTATTCCAGTTTGAATTTCACCGGCAGGTTGAACAGTACTTTTACGGCTCTTCCCCGTTGTTTGCCGGGTACCCAGCGGTTGGGCATGTTGTTCATCAGTTCGACGATGCGGAGGGCTTCCTGCCCGCATCCGCCGCCGATGTCGCGAACGACCTGCGCATCTTTTATGTAGCCTTTCTGGTCGACGACGAAGCTGACCACCACTGTGCCTTCGATGCCGTTATCGCGGGCGACGGCCGGGTAGCGGATATTTTCGTAGATGAACTCCAGCAACTTTTTGTTGGCGCACTGCCGTTTTTCTTCCATGGAAGCGGTTAACTCTTCGCAACCCGGGAAGCGCGGCATTTCTTCAACGATCTTGAAAATTTCCTCAACTTCCGGTTCCGGCGGGGGCGGCGGCGGGGGCGGGGGCGGCGGTGCCGCTTCTTTTTTCGATTCGTGGAAAACCGGCGCTTCGATATAGGTGTCGGCGTCTACCGATTGGTCGACGAATTCCACGTCTTCATCTTCGATCAGTTCTACATCCGGCACCGCTTCAATGCTGGGCGGCGGCGGGGGCGGGGGCGGCGGCGGCGGCGTATTGCTGCGGGGGACGTCGATCTCAACGTCGAAATCCATTGCCAGCGCATCGTCCGGGATGTACACATCTTTTTCGTATTGCGTCCAGTTGAAGGCTGCGATGAGCAACAAAAGGACGGTGGCCAGACTCAGGCGCCAGAAGGTGGCGCCATAGCGAAATACATCAACGTCGGGATACTTGTTACGGGCGGCCAGAGGCGAATCCCACTTTTTGTCGCGATAATGCTCAGTGAGGTTACTTTCTGACTTGCGACGGAAATATGCTCTTATTACTCCTATAAGGACCATTAAGAGTACTACTCCGATCCCCACGCCCAGTAATAGTCCGGTGCCTGTGATTTCAAAGTTAGGGTTCATGAGTGAGGAGATTTGTACCCGAGGGTGTTAAAAAATCAATCGTATTTTCACTACCAAAAATGCACTCAAACCTTAGTATGCCAAATGACAATTGGCATTGCGGCCGCTGATTTTTATCAACCGGGCGGTGTTTTTGTCGGGGGATGGGGGATGGGCTATATTGTTATATTGTTATATTGGCGGGTGGCTGGTGTGCCGGATTGCCAATATCAAAACTGTCAGCAAACCGAGAACGAATGGTGAAAACCGCCGAACACACACGTTGGATCAGGGAGGAGGCGAGGCGGCTGGGTTTTGCCTTTGTCGGCATCTCCCGGGCGGAACACATGGACGAGGAGGCCCGCCGGCTGGAAGCCTGGCTCAACAAAGGCATGCACGGCCAGATGGGCTACATGGCCCGGCACTTCGATAAACGCACCGACCCCCGCAAACTCGTGCCGGGCGCCCGGTCGGTCGTCAGCCTGATGTACAACTATTACACGGAGAAGGAACAGAAACACCCGGAGGCACCGAAGATTTCCAAATACGCTTATGGCAAAGATTATCACTTCGTGCTGAAGCACAAGCTCAGGGATTTGTTCCGCTTCATCGAAGAAAATATCGGGCAGGTTCAGGGGCGCGTGTTCGTCGATTCGGCGCCCGTCCTGGAGCGCGACTGGGCGCGGCGTTCCGGGCTGGGTTGGGTGGGCAAGAATACGATGCTGATCCATCCCCGCGCCGGCTCCTGCTTTTTCCTCGCCGAGCTGATCCTCGATCTGGAACTGGCGTACGACGGCCCGATCAAAGATTACTGCGGCACCTGCCGCCGCTGCATCGACGCCTGCCCTACCGATGCCATCTCACCGGCGGGCTATATCCTGGACGGCAGCAAGTGCATCTCCTATTTTACCATCGAACTGAAGGAGGCGATCCCCGAGCAGTACCGCGGCAAGTTCGAAAACTGGATGTTCGGCTGCGACATCTGCCAGGAGGTATGCCCCTGGAACCGCTTTGCCCGCCCGCACGATGAGCCCGAGTTCGAACCCCGCCCGGAACTGCTGGAAATGGACAGGGGTGAATGGGAGGAGATCACCGAAGAGGTTTTCCGGGAGCTGTTCCGCAGGTCGGCGGTTAAAAGGACGAAGTATGAGGGGTTGAAGCGGAATATTGCGTTTTTGAAGGAGGGGAATGGGTAGGGGCGGAAAGGTTTGTACGAGTAAAAGATACAGCTTTACAAAACAGAAATTGAACTGTCGGGATATAGCGCAGGAGATATTTTTCAGAAAAACGATACCACTGAAATTCCCCCTGAAATGAAGCCGCCTGCTCCAAAAGCGAGTACCAAAAGCCGGACCTGCATTTTGAAAAGCTCCAGCAACGAACCAGGGGCTTTACTGATCCGGTATTCATTAACGGCATAGTCTTCGATCAGAAATTGCTTGAGTATTTTCGTCACCCATTGCCGAAACTCCACGCCTCGCTGCGATTTGACCCGGTAGCCTACAGATATGACGACATCCAAAGTGTAAAACTCAACCGGACGGTCTGAGTGACTAACGTGCATTTTTTGCACGTTGCTTTCTTTATCTAGTTCTCCTCCTTGAAAATGTTATTTATATGGCGGAAAATGACGGACCTGTCACGGTTAAAAAGCTGCGCCATCTGTTCTTTGGAAAGCCAGACGGTATAATAATCCGTCGTGACTTCCAGATAGGCCTCGCCGTCCTTGCTTTCAAAAACAACTATATCTTTTTTGTTCTCTTGTTTAGCCATAGGTAAATGCCTTATCTTAACCCAAGTTTACGAAAAAATTCCGAATTTTTAATTAAAAACAAAGTTTTATGCCATGTTCGGAGTAAAATTTAAATATTTCTTTATTATTCTTTTTTTAGCTGTTTCCTGTAGCCCGGAAACCCCTTCTTCTGAACCGGAACCAAAAACCTCCGTCACCATCTCTCCCTCTCTCCCAGCCATCCCTTCTCCCCAAGCCACCCCTTCTAAAAAACGCCCCCAACTCCTCCTCCTCGGCAGCACCCTCTCCGTTGCCCGCGGCCTGCCTCCCGAACAGGGGTACGCCGCCCTGCTCCAGCAGCGCCTCTCTGCCGCCCAGGCTCCTTTTTCTATCCTCAATGCCAGCGTAGCTGCCGAAACAGCCGCCGGCGCCGCCGAACGCCTGAGCTATCTTCTGGCTCAACCCCCGGAGCAGGTCATCCTGGAACTCGGCCAGGCCGATGAGGAACGCAAAACGCCGCCCGGCGCTTTCGCCCGCGATGTGCGCAAGCTCCTGCAAAATATTCGGACTCAGCAACCGCAGGCCCCCATCCTCATCCTGGCTTCCAGCCGCAAGCGCTCCTACCTGGAGCCGCTTGCCGCTGCCGCCGAAGCTCATGGCGCAGTGCTTTCCAGCCTGCTGATCGAATCCGGCCAGCCCGTCCGCTCCGACGACCCCGCCCTGCACCGCCGCCTGGCGGAGGAGCTTTGGCCGCTGGTGAAGTGGTGATATAGTGAGAACGGTCCCTCAGAATGTTCACGAAAAAAGCCCTTATCTCCTTTCTTTCTCTCCTTATGTAAAGGATTAGGCAAAACTGCCTTTCCGGAGCAGGTTCTCCCGAATATCGCTGAACAGGATGCTTCACATTCCCGTTCTGACCGACGAAATGTGATGATACATCTCCATTTACTTAAACCAAAACATACAATAATGAAAAAGTCAATGCTTTGGCTGTTCAGCCTTTTGATGCTGGGTTCCGTAGCTACCTTCACCGCCTGCGACAACGATGATGAAACGCCCGAACCGGCAGAACCGAATACCATTGTGGATTACGTGCTGGGAGACGATAATTTCAGCCTGCTGAGAGACGCAGTGGTAAAAGCAGAACTGGACGGCGTACTGAGCGGCGAAGGCCCGTTCACCGTTTTTGCGCCGGACAACGATGCTTTCCAGGCGTTTCTGAACGCCATCGGCACCAATACCATCGAGAATACCCCGAAAGATGCCCTGGTAGCGGTACTGACCAACCACGTCCTGAGCGGCGATGTCAAGTCGGGTAGCCTGTCCACCGGCTATTATTCGACCCTCAGCGCTTCCGGTTTTGGCGACGCCACTACCAGCATTTTCATCAACCTGGACGGCGGCGTGACCATCAACGGCGAAGCCAAGGTTACTGCGGCAGATGTCGATGTTGACAACGGCGTGATTCACGTCATCGACCAGGTGATCGCTCTGCCAAATATCGTAACCTTTGCGCTGGCAGATCCCAACTTCAGCTCCCTGGTATCTGCCCTGACCGCCACCGGGCTGACGACCAACTTCGTGGAGGTTCTGAGCGGTGACGGCCCGTTCACGGTATTTGCTCCGACCAATGCCGCCTTCCAGGCGCTGCTGGACAGCAACCCCGACTGGAATTCTGTAGCGGACATCCCGGTTGCCCTGCTGGAGACGGTACTGCTGTACCACGTGACCGGCGCCGGCAATGTGCGTTCTACGGACCTGACCGATGATATGACGGTCACTACCCTGGCGTCCGGCGAAACCTTTACCATTGATCTCGACACCAATCCTCCCACGATCATCGCCGGAGGGAACACCGCTCAGATCATCGCTACTGACGTACAGGGCGTTAATGGCGTTATCCATGCCATCGACACCGTGATCCTTCCGGAATAAAGCCGGGCGGATGATAAATGGGTAAAAAACAGAACCCCTCCCGGAATGCTCCGGAAGGGGTTCTGTTTTTTACTCCCTTACTTAAACTCCCCTTTCACTTCCATCTCCCGGAATTGTTCCCAGGCTTGTCCGGCCAGTTTTTCGGTCAGCTTTTCGATATAATAGCTGCCGGCGCCGGGGTCGATGACGCGGTGCAGGTGGCTTTCCATTTTCAGCAGGTGCTGGACGTTGCGGGCGATGCGGCGGGTAAAGGCGGTGCTTTTTTCCTGCCTGCCCTGGTTGGCGGGCAGGATATAGAGCTGGTCCGCCCCGCCGATGACGGCCGACAGGGCCTGGGTGCTGGCCCGGATCATATTCGTATTGGTATTGTCGTCCTGAGTCTCCGGGGCGAAGTGGACGGCCAGGAAGGGCGCCTGCGGCGTTCCGTAAGCTTTCATGACGTTGGCCCAGAGCAGGCGCAGGGCTCTCAGCTTGGCGATTTCTACGAAGTAGCTTTTGCTGATCGCGATGGAAAACTGCATGTGGGCGTTTATGGTTTCCGCCGGCAGGCCGTGTTCGGTGAGGCGGGCCAGGTATTCGCTGCCTTTGGCGATGGCGTAGGCCAGTTCGAGGGAGCTGTCGTCCGGCCCGGAGTGGAAGCGGTGCGCGTTGACCTGGAAGGGCCGGAAAAGGGGCATGAAGTCCTCGCAGTACTGTATAAGCCCGGCCAATTCTTCGATGGGCGGCCGGCTCCAGTCGAGCAGAGGGTCGAAGTCGATGGAGCCGCGGACGGTCCTTTTTTCGGTGCCCCGCTTGTCGAGCAGGGCGGTGAAATGCCCGAACAGTTCCCAGGGTTTCTTGTCGGTGTAGTGTTCTCCGAAGTTGGTTGAAATGGAGGATAACTCGGCGCCCTCCAGCAGTTGCTCCAACTGGCCCGGGCCAAGCGGGAAGCTGAGGCGGAACAAGGGCGCCTCCGCACCGCCCTGTAACCCTTCGAGCAGAGCGGCATTGGCGGCTTTTACATCTTCCACGTCGATATACTCGCCGGACTCCCAGTTGTTGTCCTGCCGCTGGCCCTGCAGGGGAGGGGGAACCTCGGCCATGTCCTCCGGATGGTAAAAGGGGTCGAGGGTGATCTTTTCTTCCAGGTGCCAGCGCAGTTCGTCGAGGGGTTTGCCCTTAAGATCCTTTTCTATTCTGGCAAGCCATTCGGCTTTGGAAGTAGGCGGGAATTCCGAAAAGAGGTCCTGTTCCATCATGATTTCCAGGTTTAGAGCCGAAATTTACTGTATTTCCCGGCCAGGACCAAAAAAAAGGCAGGGAGCCTTTGCTCCCTGCCGATAGTCCTGTATGAGAAACCCTTTACAAACCTACTAAATCATATAAAAAAAATAGCTCTTGGTATATCTGTTACCGGGCCGGCACGGCGGCGGTATCCGCCGGGCTGAGGGCTTCCGGTGCGGGAGACGCGGCCAGCTCGGCCTGAAACTCTTCCCCTGAAACGGGATATCCTTCAGCAGCCGGGCTTTGGTGGATACCATTCGGCTGTCCCTGCTGTCCGTAGGGCAGCGGCGTTCCGCTCTCCGGGCATCCGCCCCGCATTCTGATCACCTGCGTTTCAGACTGTACGTTGCCGCCGCAGTAATCGCTGACCGTCCAGTGCCGGAAGACGATGCAGCCGTCGTTGTCGTAGAGAATTTCATCTTCCCATTTCACGCCGAAGGAACAGCCATCGTCGGACAGGGCGTACTGGTCGTGGGTGGTCGCGACGGAGCCGTCTTCGTCGATGAAGGGGTATCCCGTCCAAACCGGTTCGATGGAAGCTCCGTTTTCGAGCTGCGGGAATTGGACCCCATCCAGGTTGCCGGGGAAGACGACCTGGGTAAAATCCGGTTTTCTGATGCTGACCAGTTGGGTGAACCCGGTATGCTGGCCTTTTTCTGTGGTGGCTTCCCAGTGGCGCTCGATCACGCCGATGGCATTGCTGAGAAACTCAAAGCCGGACAGTTGGACCTCGAATCCTTTTTCGCCGGAGACGATATTGAAGCTCAGTTCATCTCCGGGGGCGAGCAGGCTGGAGAAAAAAGTGCCGGCGGTATGCCCTTCCGCCATGGATTCGACACGTTCTCCGTTGACTCCTACCCAAAACTGCCGGTTTAAAAGATTGGAGCCCCCAATGTAACCCCAGTCAAAGCTCACGTACCCTTCGGCGGGAATGGCGATCCGATAGGACGCCGCGCTTCCGGGGGTGGCAATAACTGAAGCTCTATTGGCCCCTTCAACCAATATTGAATTGGGAGCTCCGGTGACATCTACCCCACCGTCACCATTGATCTTTACGGCCGTCCAGCGGGACGGCGCGAAATATTCCTGAAATCCGGAAACTGCACAACCCAGTTTGAATTGTATGTCCTGGTAAGTTAAGGATGCAGTAGTGTTGTCGGGAGCATAGACAACGGGAGGGACTACATCCTGTGATCTGAGGCAGCTGACCGCCTGGTGGGCGCCATCAAGCCTCAGCAAGCTTTCTCCTGCGCCGGCCTGCACCGTATTGGCGGCGACGCCCTGGCTTGTCGCTCCTATAGGATAGGCGGACAAGAGTATGATAGTAGGTATAAGGCATATCAGGGTAGAGGTTCTCATCGTAATGTTCTTAGGATTAAAGCAATGGGCTTATTCCATTTTGACGGTAAACCCTGCACAGGGCCACGCTAACGCAAAAGAAAAACTGGGCTAAAGAAAAAGGAAATTGCTTTAAAGATAAGAGTGAAATTACGATAAGGCGGAGGAGAATGCCTTTTAACAGCAGGAATGGCTACTGATGTCATGGGATTATGCAGTTTAAGGGATTAACTAATTTGTCTTAGAGTGGATTTTTTTCTTAATGAACTATCGGTTTTTTCCACTCGCAACAAAGATATAATTTCAAACCATGCAGTACATACCATAAAAAGGGTATTTTTTAGATCGGAGAAAGTTTTAAGTGTTAAAGTTTCGGGTTTTTATACCCTGATGGGGGTAGGGCAAGCGCGCCTGGGCCGGAATCCGTATCAAGATAGGCGCTTTCGTTTTTGAGGGCTGCCCCGTGAACAATATTTTCCTCCCGGTTTTTACTCTCTGTCCACACCACTAGACATTTTCTGGCCCGTGTAAAAGTGTAAGCGTGTAACGGTGTAAAAGAAATTGGCTCCCAATCATTTACACGTTTACACTTTCACACCTTTACACAAGTAGCCCCCAAAATGTCCAGTGGTCTGCTCTCTGTCAAATCAAATTGATATGCCTGTCAGAAGAAAAGAATGGAAGCAATTCATTCCCCGCCCGCTGGATGAAGTGTGGAATTACTTCTCCCGGCCGGAAAACCTGAACGAGATCACGCCGCCCGATATGGCTTTCGAGATCCTGTCGCCGGTGGCCGGCGTGCCCATGTACGAGGGAATGCTCATTCGATACAGGGTAAGCCCTTTCCGGGGCATAAAAATGAACTGGGTGACGGAAATCACGCACATTAAGGAAGGGCAGTACTTCGTCGACGAACAGCGGCTGGGGCCCTATGCCCTGTGGCACCATGAGCATCATTTCAAAGAACAGGACGGCGGCGTGCTGATGACGGACCTGTTGCATTACCAGGTCCCTTACGGAATTATAGGGGCGGTTGCCGACAGGCTGGTGGTGAACCGGCGGGTGGAAGAAATTTTTAGATTTCGAAGAAAGGTGGTTGCGGAGGTTTTCGGAGGAGAAGTAAAGGTGTAAAGGTGCCGGAGTGTAAAAGTGTAGGTGAAGTCAACAAAGGGGCAGTTCTTAACTTGCATTTTCGCACTTTTACACATTTTTGCCCCCCTTCATCTGCCCCGTTTCCGTATCTTCGGGCATTCAAAAGCTAAAAACCGAAACTTTATGGCACGTTATCTACTGTTATGCCTGTTTTGCCTGAGCCTTGCCGGCCCGGCCTTCAACCAGGAAGAAATCAACCAGGAACTGGTGGACGCCATCCGGAAGCACGGCCTGGACCAGGGCCGGGCAATGGAGATCGCCGGCTGGGTGGTCGATACCTATGGCCCGCGGCTCACCGGCTCGCCCATGCTGGACGAAGCTACCGAGTGGGCCCTTCAGCAGCTCCGGGACTGGGGGCTGGAGAATGTACACACCGAAGAGTGGGGCCCGTTCGGGCGGGGCTGGGAGCTGCAGCACTTTGAAATGCACGCCCGGGCCCAGGGATACTGGCCGGTGATCGCCTACCCCAAGGCCTGGTCAGCTTCCACCGACGGGGAAGTAAGCGGGGAGGTCGTCTACCTGGAAGCCAACGATGAAGAAAGCCTGGAAAAATACCGGGGCAAGCTCGGCGGCAAGTTCGTCCTGATGGATACCCTGCGGGCAGTGGAGGAATGGTTCGAAGCGCCGGCCAAGCGCTACGACGCCGAAAGCCTGCTGGAACTGGCCAACGAGTCCATGCCCACCCCGCGGCCGCGCCGCAACTACAACCGCCTGGGAGGGTTCAAGTTCAACCAGCAGCTCTGGCAGTTCCTGGAAGAGGAGAAGCCCCTGGCGGTGCTGGACCGCAGCTATAAGGGCGACCTGGGCACCGTTTTCGTCTCCGGGGCCCGCACCGGCGGCGACTGGGGCGATGTCCGCAAGGAAGGGGTGTACGTCATTCCGCAGGCCACCCTGGCCGTCGAACATTACAACCGCATCTTCCGCCTGCTGCACAAGGGCATCCCGGTGAAGCTGAGCATGGAACTGAAAGGCGCCTACACCAACCCCGACGGCATGGAGCACAACATCATTGCCGAAATCCCGGGCACGGACCTCCGGGACGAAGTTGTCATGTTCGGCGCGCACTTCGACTCCTGGCACGCCGCTACCGGCGCTACGGACAACGGCGCCGGCTCTACCGTCATGATGGAAGCGGCCCGCATCCTGCAGGAAGTGATCAAAGAGACCGGCATCCGCCCCCGCCGTACGCTCCGCCTGGCCCTCTGGACGGGCGAAGAGCAGGGCCTGCTGGGCAGCCGCGGCTACGCCGGCAAACACTTCGCCGAATTTCCGGAAGGGACTTACAACCCGCAATCCCTTAAACCGGAGCAGGCCAAGGTTTCCGCTTATTACAACCTCGACAACGGCACGGGCAAAATCCGGGGCGTATACCTGCAGGGCAACCCCGACGTGGCGCCCATCTTCCGCGCCTGGCTGGAGCCGTTCAAGGACCTGGGCGCCGGCACCCTTAGCCTTTCCAATACCGGCGGGACGGACCACCTGGCCTTCGACGCAGTCGGCATCCCGGGCTTCCAGTTCATCCAGGATCCCATGGCCTACTTCGCCCGCACCCACCACTCCAATATGGATAATGTGGACCACCTGGTGGAGGACGACCTGAAGCAGGCCGCTACCATCATCGCTTCTTTCGTGATGCACACCGCCATGCGCGACGAGATGCTGCCCCGCAAGGACGTGAAGATGGCGGAGGAAGAGGTGGAGGGGAGCCGGTAGGGGAGTGGGAAGTGGAAAACGTAACTGTTTAGGTATTATGGTGTTATGGTGTTCCGGTATTCCGGCCCTTCCATTCGTCAGGGCAAGTATTACGGCCGCCCCGGGGCCTTGCACATTATACTGGCGAACGCGTGGTTTTGTCAGGAACAAAACCAGCGATGCCAGTATATACTGACCCGGCGGGTTTTGTCGACTACAAAACCTGCCGTGCGTCAGTATAAAACCGGAATACCTGAATGCCTTCCGCTTCCCACCCTCACTCCAGCGTTGTCACCCGCAGTTCCACCTTTCGGTTTTCTTCCTTGGGTTTGTCGTTGACGAGTTCGCCTCTGGCCACCAGGGCAATTAAATCGATGCCGAAGCCGGTCTGGGTGACGATCAGGGCCACCTGTTTGGCGCGCTCTTCGGAGAGTTGCATGTTGTAAATGTCGGTTCCGATATCGTCGGCATAGCCGGCGATTTCGAGGCGCTGGATGTTTTTGCCCTTGAGCGGGATGAGGAATTCGTTCAGCAAATCCAGCTCTTCCAGGCTGATGCTTACCTTGTTGAAGTCGAAAAAAATAGTGTGGTAGTATTCCTGCGGCTTCTCTCTGGGAGGGGTGATTACGGTAGTGGTGTCTGCCTGCCGGGCCGGCTGGGGCGCGGGAAATTCAAAGACTGATTTCAGCAGGATTTCGAGGGTGTAGAACTGTTTGTTCTCCCACTTCGGGATGATGAAGGTGTTCTGGTACGGGTGGAAGTAATTTTTCCGGACGCTGATGTCGAGGGAGTCGCCGGCGGGGATGCAGAGGAAGAAGCGGCCGTCCTCGCCGGTCGTTATGGAAGGGCGGTCCGCAAATTCAACCGTTGCGGCGACTGGCATGTCGAGGGCGCTGTCGATCACCAGTCCTTCGACGAAGGTGATGGGTTCGCTGTACAGTTGCTCGTCGAGCTGGAACTGATAGATGTCGAGTTTGCCCAAGCCGCCGGGCCGTTCGGAGGCGAAGTAGCCGGTGGTGCCGTCGGCGGAGAGGAACAGGCCCAGCTCGCGGAAGGCGGTATTGATGGGCGGGCCGAGGTTGACGGGCGGGCTCCACTCGCCGTTGTCGTCGAGCCAGCTCATGAAGATGTCCTGGTCGCCCATGCCGGGGTGGCCGTAGGAGGAGAAGTACAACGTGCGGCCGTCGTTGGTGATGAAGGGGGCCTCCTCGTAGTCGTCGGTATTGATGCGGGGGCCGAGGTTGACGGGTTCGCTCCAGCTGCCGTCGGCCTGCCGTTTGCTGAAATAGAGGTCGGACTTTCCGAGGCCGCCTTCCCGTTCGCTGGCGAAGAAGATGGTGCTGCCGTCGCAGCTGATGGAGGCCTGCGATTCCCATTTGGCGGAGTTGGCGTAGCCTTTCAGCGGGCTGGCTTCGCCGATCTCCCCTCCGGCGCTGACCAGGGCCTCCCAGATATCGCAGATGCCCAGCCCGCCCTCGCGCCCGCAGGCAGTGAAGTAGAGGCGGCGGCCGTCGCGCACCAGGGTGCACATCCCTTCGTCGCCTTCGGTGTTGATGGCCCTGACGGCAGATCCCCTGCTCCAGCCGCTTCTTTCGCGGCGGCTGGCGAACAGGTCCTCGTCGCCGTTGTCGGTCTTGCGGGTGAAAAAGAGCTGCCTCTGGTCGTTGGTGATGTAGGGGAAATAATCGTCGTCTTTGGAGTTGACCGCGTCGCCCAGGTTGGACACTTTGGTAATGTTGACGAACTTGACAGAGTCCAGGGTCACTTCGCAGGCGCGGATGTTGCTTTCCAGTTTGGAGAGGTAGCGCTGCTCGTCCCCGACTTCCCTTTCCGTATTCATGCTGAAGGTATCCACCCCGATCTTCTGGAGTTCTTCGAAGCGGTTGAAGTATTCGAGGGCTTTCCTGTGTTCGCCTGCCTTGTAGTAGGCCTCGCCCAGCTGGTAGTAAAGCGCCCGGGAAAAGAGAGAGTCTGCCTTCAGCACCGCTTCGTATTGCTCGATGGCCTTAGGGTAATCGCGCAGTATGGCGTAACACAACCCCATGCCCCGGCGGGCGGCGCTCAGCCCGGGCTGTGCCTTCAGGCTGCGCTCGAAGAGCTTCAGCGCCTGGTCGGCCCTGCCTTCCAGCAAAGCCGCCTCGGCTTCGCGGTAAATGTCGGCGGCGGAGGGGTTTTTGACCAGCTGTGCCTGAACGGGGAAGCTACACAGGCAAAACAGGGCGATAAGCGGCAGGAGAGAGTAGAATCGGTTCATGAGATCCGGTTTTGGGACTGATAATGGACCTCAAAACTAATTGAAAATTTTATTATATTTTAAATAAGTTCAAACAGCTTTGGAGAAGTCGTGAATTTTTAACACTGCCAGGTTGGCAAAATAAGCTCAGAACTATTATCTTGCCCAGGTCAACGCGCATTTATTCACCTCTAAATATCCTGAAGACTATGAAGAAAGTTCATCAACGTGTTTGGCAGCGCTGCGGAAAGCCCGTAGCTGCCTTTCTGAAGGCTTACACACACACACACACACACACACGCATTTGCCCGCTATCGGTTTGGCGAAGGGGGATACATCTACCCGGCGAAATTAACCCGCCTTCTTGCCTTTTGCCTGCTCATGGCCTTTTTATTTACTGCCTGCCAGAAAGACGGCCTTCCCGATCCGCCCGCCCAATCCGTTGAAGGGGCGGCGACAAACCAGAGCCTCCTGGCGTTGCGGTCAGGTGAAGAACCCACGCCTACGATACTGGGCGGCCCAAGAGCCAACCCTTACACGGCAGCCGTGATGGCCCAGGCGTGGAACAACCTGTACGGAGAAAACTACGCCTACGACAGCCTGCCGCATACCCACCTTTATGTGAAGCTTTCCCCGCTGGACATTGAGCAGTTGGCAACCCTGCAGGAAAGCGGCCTGGTGTTGCTGGATTTCCCGATGGACCATGAGGTGTTGGAGATGGGGGACTACTACCCTCAGCCCTGGAAGGCGGAAGAAGAAATCCCGGATTATTTCACAGTGGTAGCCAGCGAAGAAGAACTGCCGATCGGAAGCTATGAGGTGCTGGAACAGTTGGTTGTCCCGCCCTACGATTCATACCTGACGGCGGAAGCGTTCCGCTTGACCGGCAACGAATACCTGCCGGGCGGCGTGGAAGGCGGAGGCCCTCCCGCTCCGGAAAACGGCTGCCACCCAGGTTGCACGTATTACCCGGATTGCCTGATGGGCGACCCCTGCGAGGACGAAGATCCCGGCGGTAACCCTCCCGGCACAGACGAGCCCGAGCCGCCCTGCACGCCTGAAGACCCCCTGTGGCCGGATTGCCTGATGGAGCCGGGCAGCGACGAGCCGGGCAGCGGCAGCCCTTACACGACAAACGGCTGCGGGTGCAGGGTATTCGCCAACGCCCGGAAACCGGGAGGCTGTATCGACGTGGAAGACACCCAGTTGGGGATGGAGGGCGTACGGCAGGTGCGCGTCAACTGGTGGGACGGCTGGTTTACAGTGAAAACAGTGCTGACCGACGACGAGGGCTGCTGGCGCATCGACCACGTCGAAGCGGGCAAGGCTTACATGTGGGTGAAGTTCAAAGGCCCGAGGTCCTCCCTGCGGGGCTTCGTGGGCAATACGGTGCAAATATGGCGCCTGTTCGTGGATATCGTAGACTTCGCCGGGCAAATGGGGGGCGGGACCTACAACAACATTTCCCTTGCCTACAACCGCTGGGCCAACCAGGGATCTGCCGCCCACCGCTACTGGTCGGCGGCGACGGTGAACAACGGCATCCATGAATTTTTTGACGAAGCTGCGGCGGACGGCATCAACACCCCTTTCCTGCACAACGACAAGCCGCTCGACGTGTTCCTGGCGGGCAACCGCGGCGACGGCTTCGCGCTGATGCCGCACGCCATGGGCCCGGTGAGGGTGGCGGCGGCAGTAGCCGGCGGGCTGGAGATCGGCGATCTCCTGTTTGGTGGGGTGAATATCCCGGGGTGGCAGTTGGCCAGCCTGAGCTATTTCCTTTATCCGGATATGATGATCGGGTGCAATCCTAACCCTCGGGAATCAGATGAATTGCGGGAAACGGTTTACCACGAATGTGCCCACGCTTCCCACTTCGGCCAGGTAGGGCCGGATTACTGGCTGGCGCTGGTGTTGGCGGAAATCGCAGCGGGCGGCTGGGGGGATGCGAACAGCCTGGATGCAGGGCGGATTGCGGTGTGTGAGTCTTGGGCGGAGTATATTGGGGACAGTTACAATCATAGACGATATGGAGCAAATAACTCTGTCGGGGGTATTGATACTTGGGAAACATTATTAGAAAGAACAAGAAACAATACTCCAAACCATGTTCCGATCGGCTTACACCTTGACCTGGTTGACCCGGCTGTTGGCCTTGAGCCTTTCCTGGCCTGTGAGGATAATGACGGTACTTCCTGCGGCCCAATACTGGACAATGTTGCAGGCTTCACCAATGCTCAGCTATTTTCTGTTTTGGATGCTGCTACCAGTACTCCTGAGGAATATCGCATAAGGATCATTAATGATTTGCTAGGTATCCCTGCCCAAGTCAATGATTTATTTAACAGCTATTAACATACATCCCGGCTGTACTATGCATAATATGTAGGCAGCCGGGACAAAATTCATAGTGATGAGAAACCTTCTGACAGCAATCTTTTTTCAACTTTTATTGACTTCCTGCATAAAGGAAGAATGTGATTTCTCCGGAAATTACGAATTTGTTCTTCCTGCAACCTTATCTCCTGCGGTTGATACTTTCAAGATTGGAGACACTATAACCATAAATTCCACATTTGATAATTTTGTAATGGAAGAGAAAACCGGAGGAAAATATTTCTTAGATAACTGGAAGTTTTTTCTAAGTACCACCATGGCTAAGATAGATACGTTTCCAGTAGAAAATGATGCATTAAAATTTTTTGAACAGATTATTGACACTTCTCTGAAATATGAGTATCAACTATATAATAGTGGGATTTCCGCTTTAGAGGGAGAATATCGTTACGATCAAAACCAATATTATTTAAATTTTCATCTTGTTCCCAAGTCAACAGGGTTATATGTCGTTTTTCAAGCGTCCTTGCTTAACCATTTCGGAGAAAACCAGGAATTTCCTGGCAAGTGCAAGAGGAAATCTTCTTCCGCCCGGGTCGCTCTAAACGGTAGCGCAGACAACAACATTGAGTTCCTACGTAATAGCCCCGACCCCCACTACAGCGAATGGATTTTGGCCCGGCCGGAGGATCGCTTCCACAGAGGGGGTGGTTATTGCTTTTATGTGGTAGAGTAAGGGAAAAGCAACAATCGCCTCCAGGCAGCAGTTATCGCACCATCAGCCGGGCAGAGAACTGCTGCCCATCTGCTATAGTAAGCCGCAGAAAATAAATTCCCGGCGCCAAAGAACCCGGCAGCACACCACTGGACAAAATGGTTTCGGACACAGAGAGCACTGAGGCCAACACAGAGTACACGGAGTTTTTTCCATTGATAATCAGTCCTCTGTGTGGCTCTGTGTCTTCTCGGCGTACTCTGTGTCCAGAAAAATGTCTAGTAGTATGACCCGGCAGCATAAAAACAGCATCCCCGCGTTCTTCCCGACGGAAGCGGAGCGTCCCGCGCACATCGTACATCTCAATTTGATAACTCCCCCCGGGAGGCTTACTCCAGTTTATGGGGACCTGGCCTGCTGCCGGGTTGGGAAAGATACGCGGGCTGCCATCCGGGACATGCGCTCTCACGCCAACGGGATGTACGTACCTGGCATAGAGGGTATCCGGAATGCCTCCAACGGGAATAACCTCCTCAGCGGCGTTGATGGCTTTCACGTTAACGATTTCGACAGGAATGAGGTTCATAAGCGCCGTTGCCATTGCGGCCGTAGAAAGGCGCCAGCTCCTGGTTGGGCAGCGGTAAGCCGTTGGCCGCCTCAAAGAAGGGGTTGCCCGCGCCGGGCCAGGCACGTAGCGTTTCCGGTATGGGATCGTCGACCAGCCCGTTGTCGTCATAATCAGCCAGCAGGGACAATATGTCGTAGCGGGTTACAGCCCAGATGCGGTTGAAATCCCTGCCGTAGGGTGCGGCGCCGGTAGCCGGGTCGATCGGGCCGGGAAAGAAATCAGTTCCTGGCATGTCGGCAAAATAGCCGTCCTGCCCGGCAAACCGGCGGCCGCCGGTTTCGTCCTCGCCTCCCATCCATAAAGAGGCAGCGGCCAGGGTGCTGGCGGCGGGCAGGCCGGGCAGGTAGGGCACGGTGAGCCCTTCCTTCCAGTCCGGGCTTTGCAACTGATGGCCGGCAGCGGAAAAGCGGGCCCTGGCCTGGTTGCCTTCCAGGGCGTGAAAGGCGGGGGCGCCCGGCTGGGCGGGGGAAGAAAAAGCCAGGCTTTGCAAGGCTATGGCGAGGTAAAAAAAGTAGCGGGGCATTTTATTAATTTTATAGCTAATACAGCTTCTTAGAAAATTAACCGCATAAAGCGCGGGGACCACAGCGTTTTGACCTTTCTCTGTGGCCTATGCGAAAACTCCTATGTTGCCTATGTGGCAAAAAACGCTGCCCCCGGGATGCTCTTTGTTTTTGAACCACATAGGACATATAGAGCACATAGAACAGGGCTGCATGCCCAATGGAACAGTCACAACAAAGTTGTATTATACAGGCTCTGCATTTCTGCGCTTCTCTTCAAAATCAACCTTCACCTTGCCAGCACCAGCCGCTCAACTGCCGGCTGCCCTTCCTCCGTTACAGCCTTCACCCAGTAGGTGCCGGCGGGCAGGGCGGGCGGTAACAGGACGTCGGCGTCCTGCCCGCGGAGATGCTGCCGGTGCAGCAGTTGCCCCTGCAGGTTGAATAGATATTGACGGCAAAGCGCGGCTCGCCCGATTCGTCCGTGCCGCCCAGCCAGAGGGAAGCGGCGAAGACGGTTTTCAGTTCCGGCAGGCCGGGAGAAAAGGGCACGGAGTATCCGCCCCGGGTGCCGTTGAAGAACATATCGCCGGCGTTGGAGAATTTGGCCTTTGCCCGGTTGCCCACCAGGTCGGCATAGGCAGTGTTGCCGATCTGGGCCGGAGCGGATGAGGAGAGGGCGGGGAGCAGGGTAGCGAAAGCAAAGTGTAGTTGAGCGCGTCATAAGTACTGTTTTGAGGGTGGTTGATATTTTTACTGGACTTTGGACGGCCTTGGGTTAAAACAGCAGCATGTCCAAAGTCCAGAGCATTTAACTCCGGGCAAGAATATCCAAGAACCTTTTTCTCACAACCCCTTTTGAAGGCGGGGCCTGATCGAACGCGCCGCTGGCGCAATAAAATTAAACGAGAAGCCTTGCGATCAGGATGATCGCGGCACGAATGCCCGGCAAAGCCGCCACGAACGCCGGTCCGCCAAACCGGCCCGGACCGTAAGATAATCATCTTCCGGTTGAATCAAAAGAGAGAACCAGCCAAAACAGTAGCGCGCCGGGTGGATTGCCCTTTTCTGCAAGTAAACGGATGTCGTCCGCCGGTGTTGGCGCCTGCCTTTCAAAAGCCGGCTAGTGCCTCCGGAACGAAGTCCCGGGGCAGTTATTAACGCCACCCCAAGTTGGGCGCAGTTGTCCTGACGAATGTTGGCCATTGTCAGGATGCTGACCGTTAGCGTCAGCATTGGTTCCCCTCGACAAGCTCGGGGCCGGGTGTGCTGGTAATCATCCGCTTAGGTTCCCGGGTTGGAAATAACCAATTTCACCTTGAGCGAGTCGAAAGGAACCAATAACTGCCCCGGTATTTAGTGCCGAAAGCACTAGAACAATGGCGGGGCTGGGGAGTTGATAAGTAAAGGACGTGAGTTTTGAGGTTGAGGTTGAGGCTGGGGTTGAGGCTGAGGTGAAGGGGGGGCGGAATATTTCCCGGAAAAACGTTTCCGTTTTGTTTTATTGAACTATCCTCGCTTACAAGCTGTATTGTCAACCCTGTGAGAAAACAAGGCCATTATTTTTATAATGATTATAATTGTAACGAACCTTTGAACAGTTTCAAAAAAAACTACCTGCCATGCGGACCTGTACGCTGTTTTCATTTGCCTTCCTGCTGCTGTCCTCCACCTTCATAACTGCCCAGGAGCTCAACCTGCCCCGGAAGAGCCCCCGGGCGGGCACGTCCTACACCATAGGATATACGGAGGTTTCCATTCAGTATTCCTCCCCCGCCGTGCAGGGGCGGGAAATATGGGGCGGCCTGGTGCCCTACGGCGAGGTGTGGCGGGCCGGCGCGAACGAAGCCACTACGGTCGGGTTCGACACCGACGTAGAAATCGAAGGACAACCGCTGCCGGCCGGCAAGTACGCCTTCTTCATCATTCCCCGCAAAGAGGGAAAGTGGACGGCCATTTTCAGCAAAACCCGGGACCAGTGGGGCGCCGACAACTACAACCAGGCCGACGACGCCCTGCGGGTGGAAGTGGACGCCCAGTTTTCCAAAAAAATCAACGAAGAGCGCCTCCGGTACGAGGTCATCGGGCAGAACGTAGAAAATGGTTATATCCTGCTGAGCTGGGAAAAGCTGCGCCTGTACCTGCGCGTGAAGACAAGCGCCATGCAGCAGGCCGTCCTGGAGATCACCACCGCCCTGGCTGCTGCTCCGGAAGGGCAGAAATGGCGCCTCAACGCCGAGGCTGCCGACTTTCTGCTTTGGGTCGGCCAGCCGGGGCCTGCCCTGCAGTACGTGCAGGAGTCGATCCGGCAAAAGAGCACTTTCCGGAACCACTGGGTGTGGGCACGCATCCTGGCGGCGCAGGAGGACTACGCCGGCGCGCTGGCAGCGGCCAAAAAAGCCGAAAAGCTGGGCAAGGATAACCCGGAGGATGGTTTTTATGAGAACCAGAGGGAAGAGATGGAGCGGCTGGTGAAGGAGTGGAAGGGGAGGGGGTGAGCCTAGGAGCCTTTTCTCCGACAGGCTGCTAGCAATGAAGAACTATTTGAAAAACTGCCCGATAATGCAAAAGAGGCGTTCAAAGAGAAATACGGCCAACCGGATGAGGATGACAAGGAGTGTGAACTCTATTACTTAATTGCCAACTCTACAATGAAAAGGCCGTGTGCCAAGTGCCCGGTTTGGTGCATGGACCCGGGAAAAACACAGATACTTGTTTCAGAGCTTGTTTGGAGGTCGCTTTTGGAGATAAAAAGTGTCAATTTTTTGATGAGACAAGGCGCTTTTTGAAGTGCATACTGGGGGTACGGACAAAAAAAGCAACGCCGTATCAGCAAAAAAGGGGCATTTTTTAGCCCAAAGGGTGACCTCCAAACAAGCTCTCAGAAGGCGAAATTTACTACATTGGAAAAACCTGTCGGAAGCGAGGCGAAAGAGAGAAAGAGCATGGACAAATAATAGATGCATTGAATCTGGAATACGAACGAATGAAGCGTGGTACAGAAGGCTATATAACGACGACGGAACAGCTTCATCTGAAAACCTATTTCACCAGGCTTGAGGCACAAAAAGAGGGATGTCATTTGTTTCTACCTCCTGGCAATTCTCAAGGCATGCCAGACCACTGGACATTTTGGGGGCTACTTGTGTAAAGGTGTGAAAGTGTAAACGTGTAAATGATTGGGAGCCAATTTCTTTTACACCTTTACACGCTTACACTTTTAAACGGACCAGAAAATGTC
>JAGFJD010000247.1 GCA_024102975.1 Phaeodactylibacter sp.
TTCCAATCACCAATTACGCAATGAACCTTACCGAAATCAAATTCAACCGCACCCAGCATAAAGACTTCATGCGGGTACTTCGCAAACGAGTAAACGACTACTTTCAGGAAAATAACATCAGCCGTTACGCCAACGCCAAAATGGTGGTGAAAACCATTGTGCTCATCTCGTCCTTTGCCATTCCCTATACGCTGATGCTGAGTGGCTTTTTTACCCATCCGCTGGCCATCCTGGCCTGCTGGATAGTGATGGCTTTCGCCACCGCCAGCATAGGGTTTTCCGTCATGCACGACGCCAACCACGGTGCCTACTCCCGCAACCCGCATGTGAACAAGGCTCTGGGCTTTATCATGAACTTCATCGGGGGCAGCGCCATCAACTGGAGAATCCAGCACAACGTCCTCCACCACTCCTTCACCAACGTTCACGGGATGGACGAAGACATCGACGCCGGCAAGATCCTGCGCTTTTCTCCCCATCAGGAGCGGTACTGGTTTCACCGCTTTCAGCACATCTACGCCTGGTTTTTTTATGGCCTGATGACCATGATGTGGATCACCACCAAAGACTTCCGCCAGCTGCTCCGCTACCGGAGAAACGGGCTGCTGGAAGCCCAGGGCATTAAATTCAGCGCCGCATTGTTCGAGCTGTTTTCCACCAAAGCTATTTACTATGCTTATATTCTCTTCATCCCTATGGTTTTGGCGCCCATCTCCTGGTGGATGACGCTGGCTTTCTTCCTCGTATTCCACTTTATCCTGGGCTTCACAACCGCTTGTGTGTTCCAGACGGCCCACGTCATGGACGAAGCGGAATACCCCGTACCCGACCCGGAAGGCAACATGGAGAACAGCTGGGCCATCCACCAGTTGCTGACCACCGCCAACTTCGCCCCAAAGAGCCGGATCATGTCCTGGTTTATCGGCGGCCTCAACTACCAGATCGAGCACCATCTTTTTCCCAATATCTGCCACATCCACTATCCCCAAATTTCCAGGATCGTACGGGAGACAGCCTTATCCTTCGGGCTCCCCTACAAAATACAACCTACTTTTCTGGCGGCGCTGCTCAACCACGGGCGGATGCTGAAACAACTGGGCATGGCGGGCAGGTAAGGCCCGCCGGCAACCACATCTGAATGCATGGACTTTAAAGGGCTGCCCAAAATAGAGCTGCATCTGCACCTGGATTGTTCCCTCAGTTACCAGGTGGCTTCCCGTATTGACCCCTCTCTAAGCCTGGAACAATACCGGCGGGACTTTATCGGCCCGGTGCGCTGCCACGACCTGGCCGACTACCTCACCCGGGCAGAACACGGTATCCGCATGATGCAGACGCCCCGGCAACTGGAGTGGGTGGCTCTCGACCTGCTGGAACAGCTCCGGGAAGAAAATGTGCTGTACGCCGAAATCCGCTTTGCCCCCCTGCTCCACACCCGCAAAGGCATGGCGCCCGATGCGGTGGTTGCTACCGTCAACAACGCCCTGAGCAAAGGCATGGCGGCCGCCGGGGTGGAGGCTCGGCTCATCCTGTGCACCCTCCGCCATTTCAACGAAGCGGAGAGCCTGCAGACCATCCGCCTGGTGGAGCAGTTCAAAGGCAAAGGTTCCCTGGTCGTCGGGTTCGACATCGCCGGCGACGAGGCCGGCTATCCGGTTGATGCCCACATCGCTGCCTTTCAGTATGCCCGCCGCCGCGGCATCCCCTGCACCTCCCACGCCGGCGAGGCCCGCGGGGCGGACAGCGTGCGGGAGGTGCTCCGCCACTTCGCCCCGCAGCGCATCGGCCACGGCGTCCGCTGCACGGAAGACCCCGCGCTGCCCGAAGAACTCAAAAGGAACAACATCCACCTGGAAATTTGCCCGACCAGCAACCTGCAAACCAATATCTACGAGAATCTGGACCAGCACCCCATCGACCGGCTCTACCGCCAGGGCCTGTCCCTGAGCATCAACACCGACGCCCGCACCATCTCCAATACCAGCCTGGAGGAGGAATACCGGAAGTTGCACGACACCTTCCACTGGCAAAAGAACCATCTGCTGCAGTGCAACCTCCATGCGCTGGAGGCGGCATTTGTGGGGGAGGAGGTGAAGGGGGCGATCCGGGAAAGGTTGGTGGAGGGGTATGGGTAGGGGGGCAACTACCTACGCATTCTCCGAATACCTCGATTTCTTATGATCAGGCAGTTTCGGCTCGCGCCCTTTCCAGGAGTCGGGCACGTGTTTGATATGGGGTTCCATTTTCTGGATGGCCCGCAGCACGTCCACCCGGCTGATCTGGCCGACCAACTGCCCGTTTTCGGTTACCGGCAGGCGCTTGAATCCGGAATGGACAAATTCGTAGGCGGCGTCGAGGATGGTCTTATCCGTGCTGATGGTTTTGACGGAAGTTGACATATAATCGGCGACCTTGTTCATTTTTTTCGGCTCCTCGTTGTAGGGCCCTTCCAGCAGGATGCGCAGGCAGTCCACTTCTGAAAGCATTCCAACCAGTTCCTTCTTTTCATTGAGAATGGGCGCCCCGGAGATCTTTTTTTTCAGGATGACGTCTATAGCTTCCCGGATGTCCGTCTCCGGGGTAAAGGTGATCAACTTGGTAGCCATGAATTTAGTAACGGAGGGATACTGGTTCATACGGTGAATTTTTAGAATGAAATAAGGAAAATAATGGTAAATGAGCTGTTCGGTGTTGATTCCCCCTTTAAATTAATACAAAAATCTTTTTTTAGAACTTTTTATGGAATAAAATTTTTCAAGGTGGCAGGTCGGTAAGTGGGAAACGGGTATCTTTCGCTGTTCGCTGTTCGCTGTTCGCTGTTCGCTGTTCGCTGTTCGCTGTTCGCTGTTCGCTGTTCGCTGTTCGCTGTTCGCTGTTCGCTGTTTTTACCCGGCCGAGGCACGAGGACGGGCGCTGTTCGCTGTTTGGGAACCCTCGTTTTTCGGACGGTCAAAAACGCTGGGTGAATCCGGAATATAATAAGACAACTGTAAAATGCCTGTTCCTGATCCTTTTTTGTGGGTACTTGGTGGTTTGGCCGTTGCGGCAGCCTGCGCTGTGGTCCTTGGCCTGATCGATATCTCCGGGGCATTAGCCGGATGGCTGGTAGGGTGTTCGGTCTATTTAGGAGGCGGCCTTCCCTTGTTGCTGCTGCTGGGTGTGTTTTTTGTTACAGGATCCGCTGCCACTGCCTGGAACCTGCGAAAGAAGGCGGCGATGGGGCTGGCCCAGGCAAACCGGGGGCGGCGTTCTGCCGTCAACGTCCTGGCCAACGGAGGGGCGGCGGCGTTTTTGGGCCTGATAGCCTGGCTCTTCCCGGAGTTGCCGCTTCCGTTTCCTGCCATGATGGCCGCCAGCCTGGCCTCGGCGGCCTCCGACACGCTGTCTTCCGAAATGGGCAACCTGTACGGCAGCCGCTATTACCGCATCCTGGGCTTCGGGCCGGGAGAAAGAGGGAAGGACGGCGTTGTCAGCCCGGAAGGGACGGCGTTCGGCGTGCTGGGCAGCCTGTTGGTAGCCGGCGCTTTCGGCCTGGCCTCGGGCTGGGGGGGTACGGCGCTCTGGGTTGGCCTGGCAGGCCTGTTCGGCAATTTCATGGACTCCATCCTGGGCGGCAGCCTGCAGCGGCAGGGCTATATCGACAACCATGGCGTTAATTTTCTGAGTACGCTGGCGGCAGCGGCGGCAATGGGGGGGATGGCGTGGATTGGGGGATGAACATGGAAATACGGTGGAAATGCAGTAGAAATACGGTGGAGATGCAGTAGAAATGAAATACGGTGGAGATACAATAGAAATGTGGTGGAAATGTTTGGAAACGGGGGTATGGGACAACGATAGAAATACGGTGGCACACTTATTTGAACTATCCCTTTGGCACAGTTTTTTGAACAGGCCCAAACCAAGCGTGCGTCAGTATAACAACCGACAACAGCAAATTGTCCGGCCCTGGACACACACCACTGGACAAAATGGTTTTGGACACAGAGAGCAATGAGGTCAACACAGAGTTCTTTCTATTGATAATCAGGTCTCTGTGTGGCTCTGTGTCTTCTCGGCGTACTCTGTGTCCAGAAAATGTCTATTAGTATGCCCTGGACAGATATGCTGCCTCATTTTAACCGACCTTCCGCCAACAGCCAACAGCAGAGTATAAATTACGCATATCAGCCCTGTCCCCTGTCATTTCTCCCTAAAAAGCCTTATATTTATACTTTATTATCCCGCCCATTTGACCGGCCGCCAACCGGCGCGCAGTTCCCTTCGGTCACCCCTGTTCCGGAAGCGTTTTTTATGGTCAAACCATTGTTCTATGAACAATAAACTGGACAAGATATTCCGGCCCGGCACTATTGCGGTGATCGGCGCCTCGAACGAGCGGCACACAGTGGGGTATGCGCTGGTCAACAACCTGGTCGGCAAGGGATACAGCGGTACTGTTTATCCGGTCAACCTCAACGAGCACAGCATTCAGGGAGTCCGCTGTTATCAGCACGTTGGAGAAATTGAAGACGAAATCGACCTGGCGCTGGTCGCGACTCCCGCTGAGACGGTTGCCGAAGTGGTCAAAGAATGTGGCCAGGCCGGGGTGGGCGGCGTGGTGATCATTTCCGCCGGCTTTTCAGAAACCGGCCAGGAAGGGCAGGCTCTTAGCCGGCAGGTGATGAAATACGCCCGGGCGTACGGCATGCGGGTCGTCGGCCCCAATTGCCTGGGCTTCATTAACCCCTCGTTGAACCTGAACGCTACGTTCGCCAACCGGACGGCCCTGCCCGGCAAGATCGCCTTCATATCCCAGAGCGGCGCCCTGTGTACGGCCATTCTGGATTGGGCGCGCAAACAAAAGGTCGGCTTCAGCCATTTTGTGTCCATCGGGGATATGGCCGATATCGGTTTTCACGACCTGATCGATTATTTTGGAAACGACCCGCGGACGTCGAGTATCCTCATTTATATGGAATCGTTGAAAGATGCCCGCCGGTTTATGAGTGCGGCGCGGGCCTTTGCCCGGACCAAACCCATCCTGGTGCTCAAGGCAGGAAAGAGCAAGGAAGGCGCCCAGGCCACCTTGTCTCATACCGGTTCCCTGGCCGGCAATGATGCCGTTTTCGAGGCGGCGCTCAAGCGGGCGGGCATCATTCGGGTGGAAACGATCGCCCAGCTTTTCAACTGCGCCCAGGGGCTGGCCCTGCAGCAGCGCCCTGCCGGCAACCGCCTGGCCATCATCACCAACGCGGGCGGCCCGGGCGTACTGGCCACCGACCACCTCATCGGGAACGGCGGCGCCCTGGCCCCGTTAAGCGAAAAAACCATAGCCCGCCTCGACGAGGCCCTCCGCGGCAACTGGAGCCGGGGCAACCCCGTCGATATCCACGGCGACGCCACGGCCCAGCATTACCGGGCGGCAACCGAAGCCTGTATCGACGACCCCAATACCGACGGCATACTGGTCATCCTCACGCCCCAGGCCGTAACCCGCGCCGCCGATGTGGAAAGAGAGATCGCTAACCTGGCGCGGCAAACCCGCAAGACGGTGTTAGCCTCCTGGATGGAAGAGGAAGACTTTCCCCGGGAGTTCTATTACCGCCCTCCGGACAATACCATACCCAGTTACCAGTTTCCTGAAAGCGCCGTCGATGTCTTTCTCAAAATGTACAACTATACCCGCAATATAGAGCTGTTGTACGAGACGCCTTCCACCATGCCACAGGAGTTTTCTCCCGATTCAGCAGCAGCCAAGGCGCTGCTCGACAACGCCCTCCGGGCAGGGCGCCGGCAGCTTACCGAGATCGAAGCCAAGCAGCTCCTGTCGTTTTACGAGATGCCGGTGACCTGTTCCAAACTGGCAAAAACATCTGGCGAGGCCGTACAGTTGGCCAGAGAGGTGGGCTTTCCGGTAGTGATGAAGGTCGTTTCGCCCGACGTCGGCCTGAAGACGGATATCGGCGGGGTGGAAGTGGGCCTGAAGGGGCCGGCAGAGGTCAGAGCAGCCTTCCGGCACATCAAAAGCAGGGTGCAGGAAGCCAGGCCGGGAGCGGAGGTTTACGGCATCTCGGTTGAGGAGATGATCCACAAACGCTATGAGTTGCTCATCGGCGCCAACAAAGACCCCATCTTCGGACCGGTGATCGTTTTTGCCCTGGGGGGCGTGACCGTGGAGATATTCAAAGACTCCAATATCGGCCTGCCGCCCCTCAACATGGCCCTGGCCAAGCGGATCATCGAGGAAACAAAGGTGTATGAATTGCTCAAAGGGTACCGGGGCATGCCGCCGGTCGATATCCGTTCCATACAGTTCATCCTCTACAAATTTGCCTATCTGATCATGGACTGCCCCCAGATCAAGGAGATCGACATCAATCCCTTCGTGGTGGACGAGGACGGCGGCATCGTCCTCGACGCCTACGTGATCCTTGACCAGGAATACCGGGAAGGCCAGCACCGGCCCTACAGCCATCTGGTCATCTCGCCCTATCCCAAGCAGTACGTCCGGCCCTATACCATGAAAAACGGCCGCCGGGTTATACTCCGGCCCATCCGGCCGGAAGACGAGCCCCTGGAAGAGGAGATGATCGCCAGTTTCTCCCGGCAGACGCAGTATTTCCGGTTTTTTGGCTACATCCCTCACGTTTCCAAGGAATTGCTCAAGCGCTCCACCCAGATCGATTATGATCGCGAGATCGCCATTGTCGCCGAGATAAAGGCGGAGGGAAAAAAGATGATGGCTGGCGAAGCGCGCCTGCTCGCCGATGCGAACAACGAGGACGCCGAGTTTGCCATCGCTGTCGCCGACCGCTGGCAGGGCCAGGGACTGGGCGGCGAGCTGACAGATTATTTGATCCGTATCGCCCGGGAAAGGGGGATTGAAAAGGTTTTCGCCAACGTTCTCAAAGCCAATACCGTCATGGTGGAAATGTTTCGCCGCAGGGGCTTTGCCCTCACTTCCATAGACCATTCTACCTATTTTGCCGAACTGGAGGTGGCGAGGGTAGTGGAAATGAGGCCGTGAGGGAAAAGTTCGCTGTTAGCTATTCGCTGTTAGCCTACCGCCCGAAATACCATGCTACGAAGCTAACCGTTGTGCAAAGCACTACCCCCCATATCATGTCTGCCAGCGCCAGCGTCCAGGAAAAGTTGTTGATGACCGCCCGGTTGACCAGGTCGTAAGTGGCGTAGGTGACCAGGCCGAAGAAGGCGCCGCGCAGCAGCACGTCGCGGGCGTCGCCCTGAAGGGACGGCTGTACCACGAAGACGATGATGCCCGCCAGGAACAGCAGGTAGAACAGGCCGGCTGCCAGCCAGTCGGTTTGTTCCCGCATGAGCGGGCCCAACTGCCGGCGGTAAAAGTCGCGGCCCAGCCAGCCGAGCCAGAGCATATCCAGTGGGAAGAAAGTGAGCAGGGCAATGAAGTAAAGTTTGAGGAAAGCCATTTTTCTGAATTTCGTTTCAGGACTAACGCTGAAAGCGGCAAAGGAGTTTTCGGAACAGAAGGACAAAGAAGGTTTCTATTATCCACAGCCGGAAAAGAACCCGCAACACAACCAACAGCCGGGCAGGGACGCCGCGGTAGGTATGCTGAAAATAAATGGCGCTTTCCAGCCAGTACTGTTGCAACTGCGCCAAAGAATGCGCCGTCCGGGTAGTACGGCCGAAATCGTGGTCGAAGCGGAGGGAGCGGACGAGGTAATTCTGCCGGCCCATCCTTTTTATTTTCCAGCCCAGTATGGATTCTTCAACGTAGAGGAAAGTCTGCTCATCCCACGGCCCCAGGAGTTGAAAAACCTCTTTGGAACCCAGGAAGAAGGAGCCGCTCAGGCAATCTACGGGCTCGGTGCCCCGCCTCGTTTTTGGGAAGGCGTAGCGGTTGGTGCAGCCCAGCCGCCTACCGGGTATATCCAGCAGGCGCAGAGAGGCCAGAACGTCGTCGCGGAAAGTGGGAATTTTCCACGCCTGGTGTTTCTGGTCTTCTTTGTCGCCGACGTACATGGAGGGGGCGATGAAGGCCGCTGCCGGCAGCTTCGGGTACTCCCGCGCCAGGTTGCGGATCAGCAGCGGGTCCTCCAGCCGGATATCGTTATTGGAGATGAGGATGAAATCGGCCGCCTTGCCGGCAAGGTAGCGCAAGCCGGAATTGACGCCGTAGGCATAACCGCCGTTGCGGCCGCTCTCCAGGAAAGCCGTATTCGGGAACCGGGGGAGTTCCCGGGCCAGTACGGCCGCCGACTCATTGGGAGAGGCGTTGTCGACCACCAGGATGGACAGGCGTACGCCCTCCTGTGCCTGCAGGTTTTGCACGTACCGCAGGGTATCCCGATAGTTCAGGTAGTTGACGATCAATACATATATCCGGGGCATAGCCGCAAATTAATTATTTTTAGCCTGCATGGCCTTTCGGTTCCTCCAAACCATAACATAAAGGCCGCCTGTGATGAAGAGCTCGACCAGGATCAGGGCTGCGACCAGCCCGGCCAGGCCGTACAGCCGGGCCAGCACGTAGGAGGCAACCAGGTTGAGGGCCAGCCCCAGCAGGTACACCCGGGAGTATTCCGATTTGCGGCCAAAGGCCAGCAGGATCTGGTAGGCGGGAATATTGGCCAGGATGATGAGCGGCACAAAGAGGTACAAGCGGAAGTTGACGACCAGATAGGCGTCGGCCGACCCGGCGAAAAAGCTTAACAGAGGCTCGGCAAAAAGAAACATCAGGGCGGTTCCGCCTGCCGGGAAGAGAATAAAGAGGGACAAGGTGTTGCGCAACAGCGCCAGCAGTTCTTTCCATCCTTTTTCCACCTTTTTGCACACCAGCGGGAACAGGGCCTGCGAAAAGATAACCAGGAGGAACCTCAGCGGCTGGATGAGCTTTTGCATCACGCTGAAATAGCCCGTAAGGGCGTTGGTCGTCAGGATATTGATCACCAGCAGGCTGTAAGAAGTGTTGATTTCGATAGACAAGTTGGTGAGCAGCAGGTTGAAATCGGACCGGAGGTAATGCCGGACGGCGCCGGCGGCCGGCGGCAGCAGGAAAAGGCCGTACCGGTATTTCAGCAGCCCGACGACCAGCAGGCCGGTGGCCAGCGTGGCGCCTCCCTGCAGGCCGATCACAAAGACGTGATCCTCCGGCTGGCGGACCAGTGCGATCACCAGAACGGCAAACAGGAGTTTGGAGGCCAGGTTGGCCGCTGTGATATACTGAGCCTTCTGCAGGCCGATGAACAACCAGTCAGCGTATACCACCTGTCCCAAAATCAGCAGGTACCCCCAGAAAAATACCGGCCCGTAGCCGCCCAGATAAGGTATGAACCCCACCAGGGCCGCCAGCCCCAGGCCCGCCAGCAGGGCAATGATTGCCCGGGTGTAAAGGATATCGGAAAAGATACGGGACAAGGTCCTTTTGTCCTGGGCGTGGAGCGCCGCCGCCTGCACCCCGGTGATATTAAAGCCATAGCCGACAATGGTTTTGCCGTAATTGAGGAATACCTGAACGAAGGCGATGATCCCGAAGTTGTCGATGCCCACCCGGCCGATAATGACGGGGATCAGGAAGAGGAGCACCAGGGCGTCGGTGGCGCGCAGCAGGCCCAGAGAGAAAAAGTTGGCGATGGCCAGCCGGTACTGCCCCAGTTGGCGCAGGATGCCTGCCCCCGCTTCCCATACCCGCTTTTTCCATTGCCGCCTCATCTGTCATTGTTATTTTCAATCCTGAACCAGTTTTCGGAGCCGGTCGCGCCAGAAGGCGGCCGCAGAGGCGAGCAGGAAGCCGGCGAAAATGCCGGAAATGCCGTACAGGATAATATGGCCGGCATCCCAGCGCGCTTTGGGCAGGAGGATGAAGTTGTCGATGGGGATGACATTTTCAGGGATAGCCAGGTTGCGTTCGATCTCCGCTTTGCGCTGTTGGAGTTCGCGGGAGAAGCTCAGCAGTTCATGGGCGTTTTTCCCTTCCGAATTTTCGATGGTCACGGTACTTTGGGCAGAGGCAGAAAGGCTGCCGCCGGCATAGAGCTTGCTCAGGATGGAATCGACTGCCTGCAGTTTTTCCTCAATGAAGGCTATTTCTTCCCGGAACTGCCGCTTTTTCATTTCCAGGCGGTCGGCGGTGAAGGGGTTGCTGTTGAAATATCCCGTGATGGCTTGACGCAGGCTGTCTTCGGATATCGGAGCGGAGAGAGTGATGGTAAAGATCATCGGTTCTTTGCGGAAGGTGTAGTTGGTGGTCAGCTTTTTGCCTTTGATGTCGGAAATCTCCACCTTCCTGATCTTTTTCGCCTGCTCTTCCGTCAGTTGCATCAGGCCGCCCGCCTTGTCGGCACGGCCGTTGTTCAGCAGGGCGTCCAGTTTGGCCACCATGTCTCCGAAGATTTTGGGATGCAGGTCGCCGTAGACGAAGGTGGCGGCCATCTGGTATACGCCGGCTCTTTGCCGGAGCAGGGCAAGCGACAGGAGCAGGCCGGCCAGCATCAGGGGCAGGCTCGTGCGCCAGTGTTTGAAGAGCACGTCCCGGAAGAAACAGGCGGTGTTGTAAACCAGGCGCACCCACCACAGGGCGTGGTTTTGGAGGTCCTGCCAGGTGAGTGTGTCCGGGGTTTCGGGCTGGGAGGCGTTGGTGTCCTTTGCGTGTTTCATAAACGGTGGGTTGTGCGATGAGCAGCCGGTGGGGATGCGGATTCCCCGGGGGGCGAAGTTATGGAAAAAAGTGGATTTATAGGGAGAGGAGGGAACGGCAATATAGCTTTACTAATAGTTGCAATAGTTTGGCAAATCCTCCTCAACACCCTATCTTTCTTCCCAACATTTATCTTTTAACATGCCGGACATCCCGACTCAAAAGACAGGCGCCGTGTCCCCCGCCTCCGCCCTGCTCGTCGGCTTTTTCTTCCTGAACACTTTCCTGTTGCCGGGCGGGCTGCTGTATACCACTTTGTTGTCGCCGCTGTTCCTGTTCCTGATTCTGCGCGGGGGGCGGTGGAAACCTTTAACCTGGTATCTGGCAATATCTTTACCCCTGGCGTTTTATCACCTTTCCCGGGGGGCGGTGGTGGAATCCTATGCCAAATCTTATCTGCTGTTTTCCAGTGTATTCCTGTTCGTTTCCTGGGCTTTTTTTTTCCTGCAGGAACACCGGGAGTCCCTGAGATGGGGATTCCGGCAGGTGGCCATTTACAACACCCTCTTTGTCGGCGTTGCGTTGCTGGCGCTGGCCGTTCCCGTGGCCGGGAAGCTGTTCTGGTATTACGAGCCGATCCATCCCGCCATTCCGGCTTTTCCCCGGCTGAAGCTGCTGGTTTACGAGTCGTCTTTTTACGCCCTGCAGCTGGTCCCCGTTTTCCTGTTTTACTTTTTATCCTTCCTGTTTGCCCGGGGCGACCGTTACCTCCGGGAGACGGCGCTGCTGGGCGGGGCCCTGTTGTTGTCGCTCTCCTTTGGCGTGCTGGCCGGGCTGGCTCTGGCCATCCTCCTGGTTTTCTTTCTCCATGCTTTCCGGCTGCTGCGGTATAAGAAGATTTTTTTTGCGGCGGCCTACCTCTGCCTGGCAGGCGGGGTGGGGGCTTTTTTCCTGTTTCAGGTTTTCCCGTTCAACCCGGTGGCCGAACGGGTGGACTTCATCCTGGCGGGCCACGACACTTCCGCCAACGGCCGCACCTGGGAAGCCTTTATGCTGGCCTGGGGCATCCTGGGCAAGACGGATTACCTGCTGGGTGCCGGCCTGGGGCAGATCAAGGAGGCGGGCCACAGCCTCATTGTGGAATACTACAACTATGAGGGGGAATGGGCCGAGCTGGCCCGCATCCCCAATGCTATGGCGGAGACGCTGGCTACCTTCGGCATCGCCGGGGCGGCGGGGCGCATCCTGATAGAGGTTATGCTTTTCGTTTATACCCGCGTTTATGCCAATTACTACCGGCTGGCTCTCTTTTTTTTCATTTTTATTTACCAGTTTACCGGCAGTTACCTGACCAATATTTACGAATATTTGATCTGGGTGCTTGTTTTTTTGCCGGTGTTTCCGGAGTTTGGGAAGGAATGA
>JAGFJD010000299.1 GCA_024102975.1 Phaeodactylibacter sp.
GGGCGTGGTGCTGCAGTGCGAAGGTGCCGGCGAACGGGCAAGGGTCCAGGTGAACTTCCCGGAAGGGGCAAAGTGGCTCATGCTCGGCTACGCCAACCTGGAAGCGCTCGACTAGCCACGATTCGAAACGGCCGGGCGGCCCTCTCAACAACGAGACTGAAGACATCATGATGACGATCCTGCGACTCCTGGCGACCGCAATGGCGATCGCGATCACCCTGGCGTTGTCCGCCTGCGGCCAGCCCTCTCCGGGTGCCTCCGCGCCGGCAGCCGGTGAGACCGCGGCGCCGACCGTCCACCGCTGGAAGCTCATCACCACCTGGCCGAAGAACCTGCCGGCGTTGGGCACCGCGCCGGAGCGGATGGCGGATCGGATCCGGGAGATGTCGGCCGGCCGGCTCGACATCAAGGTCTATGGCGCCGGCGAGCTGGTGGGTGCTTTCGAGGTCTTCGATGCGGTCTCTCAGGGTACCGCGGAGATGGGCAACGGCGCGTCCTACTACTGGCGCAGCAAGCTGCCCATCGCGGCCGTCTTCTCCTCGGTGCCCTTTGGTCTGACGGCACAGGAGATGAACGGCTGGCTGCACTATGGCGGCGGCATGGAACTCTGGCGCGAGCTGTACGAACCGTTCGGCATCGTTCCCATGGCGGCGGGCAACACCGGCGTGCAGATGGGCGGCTGGTTCAACCGGGAGATCAACAGTATCGGCGACCTTAAAGGGCTGAAGATGCGCATCCCCGGCCTGGGAGGCAAGGTGCTGGAAAAGGCCGGCGGCGCTCCGGTCTTATTGGCCGGCGGAGAGATTTATACCGGGCTGGAGCGCGGCGTCATCGACGCCACCGAATGGCTGGGGCCTTACCACGACACCCTCATGGGCTTCCAGGATATCGCCAGGTACTATTACACGCCCGGCTGGCACGAGACGGGCACCATGCTGGAGTTTTTCGCCAACAAAGAAGTATACGACAAACTGCCCGCCGACCTGCAGGCAATACTGAAGAGCGCCGCTGCCTGGTCCAACCTCTGGACGCTCTCCCAGATGGAAGCGAAAAACGCCGGAGCGCTGACTACCTTGCTGGAGAAAGGCGTTGCCATCCGGAAATTTCCGCGGGAGGTGCTGGATAAACTACGCCAATACACCATCGAAGTAATCGATGATATGGCAGCCGGCGACCCCTTCAGCCGGAAAGTCTACGCATCATACGATGCGTTCCGGAGAAAGGCGGCAAATTACTCCCTGATCACCGAGAAGGAGTTCTACGAAAAAATACAGACGGGAGGAGAGCTGGATCTTGGGTAAGGGGCTTAGAAAAAAATAACCGTTACATTCTGGCCGGGCCTTTTCCTTTCATGCCTTGTTGGCAAACCAGTCGCGTAGCCAGTTCACCCAACGAATAACCCGCTTCGTTCGTCCTGAAGAGAAAAGACTATGAAAACATTTCTCTTGACCAGCCTTTTCTGTTTCTTCGTTTATGCCGGCCAGGCCTGTTCCTGCATTTACATTTCCGATTATTTCTGCCCGACGGCCAGTTGGTTCAATGACAATGCGCAAGGCACCACGCTTTATATTGCCCAGGTAAGAGTGACGAGTATTTATGGTTACCACATGGACGTGGAGGTTGTCGACAACCTGCAAAACACCATACCCGACAGCGAGGTCACCATCCTCGGCCAGGATGGGCTGAATTGCAACGAGTGGCTGGGGCCTTTCTCGGAAGGCGGGTTCTACATCCTTGCTGTCTACAAGAGCGACTGGGAAGAAGGCGTTTACGACCTCAACGGGTGCGGCCGCTTCTGGCTGCCTGTCAACGGAGGCCAGGTGGAGGGCAACATCAGCGAGCAAACACAGGAACAAAGCTACGCCGAGTTCAAACACAGTGTGGCTCAGTGCGCTGGCCTGACGCCGGCAGAAGAGCCGGATCCTGCTGCTCTCCTACTCTACCCCAACCCCACTTCTGGCGCGCTCTTCATCGACGGGCTGGCGCCGGGTACAAGCATGGCCTACACCATATATAACAGCCACGGCCAATTGCTCCGGGCCGGGCAAGTGGATGCCCGCGTCTTAGCGGGCCTTTCGCTGTCGGGCCTGCCGGATGGGATTTACCTGCTGCGCCTGCTGTCTCCTGCCGGCAAGGCGGTGCTGACGCGGCGGATCGTTTTGGGACAGGATTGACGGGGTTTGACACAACAGTGTTGAACAAACGTACTATTTAAAGACAGGATTTACCCTGTGAAATAGCCCTGAGAGAGCCACCAATTATTTCACAGGGTGAACAAGATTATCAGGATTCCATCAGTTTTACCTCTTCCTTCAATCAATAAAAACATATACCACTTCCGGGAACAAGATAACGGCCAGAAGGAAAAGGAGCTGGATGATGACGAACGGCACTATACCCCGGTACAGGTGGCCGGTGGTAACGCCGGGAGGGGCTACCCCCTTCAGGTAGAAGAGCGAGAAGCCGAAGGGAGGAGAAAGGAAAGACGTCTGCAGGTTGAGGCCCAGCAGCACGCCAATCCAGACCAGGTCGATGCCGAACTGTACGAATATGGGCGCGACGACCGGAACGATGATGAAGACGATTTCGATAAAGTCGATGAAAAAACCGGCGACAAAAACGACAACCATCACCAGGGCGAGGAAAGCGGTGGCCGAAAGGTTGGCGCCTTTGATGAGGCTGACCAGGTACTCGTCTCCGTTCATTTCCCGGAAAACGAAGGAGAAGGTCGTAGCGCCCAGCAGGATGATAAACACCATGCTGGTCAGGTGGGTCGTTTCCCTGCCCACGACTTTCAGTACTTCCAGGCTGAATTTTCCCTGGATGGCAGTAAGGATGGTGGCCCCCAGGGCCCCTACTGCTGCCGCTTCGGTCGGCGAGGCGATGCCGGCAAAGATAGACCCCAGCACGGCTACGATCAGGAAAAGCGGCAGGACAAAAGCCTGAACCACTTTTCGCCAGTAGCCTTCTTTTTTAAATTCCCGTATCTCTTCGGCCGGCATGCCGGGCGCAGACCGGGGCCGCAGGGAAGCGATGAGGATAATATAGGCAACATAGGCCAGGACCAACAGGAAGCCTGGCAGGAGGGCGGCGGCGAACAGGTCGCCTACCGAAACGTTCAATACGCTGCCCAACAGCACCAGCACCACCGAGGGCGGGATAATCTGCCCCAGCGTGCCGGAAGCGGCGATCGTGCCGGTCGCCAGTTCCGGGCTGTAGCCCCGCTTTAACATCGTCGGCAAGCTGATCAGGCCCATCGTGATTACGGTGGCGCCCACAATCCCCGTCGAAGCGGCCAGCAATGCGCCCACGATCACCACGCTGATGGCCAGCCCGCCTTTGAGCTTGCCGAAGAGGATGGCCATGGTTTCCAGCAGGCTTTCCGCCAGGCCTGATTTTTCCAGCATGATGCCCATGTAGATGAAAAGGGGGACAGCCAGTAGGACATAGTTGCTAACCACGCCCATGATCCGGGGAGGCAGGGCGGCAAATGCTACGGGATCGAGAAAAAGCAGGGCATAAATGATGGAAATGCCGCCCAGGGTGAATGCGACAGGATACCCGTAAAGGATGAGCAGAAAGATGCTGATGAAGAGGATGATGGCCAGGATTTCCATTACAGGTTTTCTTTTGAGAGGTCCTCGGATTCCGGCGGTGCAGGCTCTTTGTGCCCGCTCAGGATCAAAGCAGCATCAATGAGGCTGGCAATGCCCTGCAGCAGCAGCAAAAAAGCGCCGAGCGTAATCGCAAATTTGATCACATAACGGGCGGGCAGGCCGCCGGGGTCGGGAGAGGTCTCTCCGATCTTGTAGGAGATCAGCGCGTAATCATAGGAAGCGTAGATCAGGAGCGCGCTCCACGGGACGAGGAAGAGGATGCCGCCCAGCAGGTTGGCCAGCGCCTGGTCGCGGGGAGAGAAGTCGGCATAGAACAGGTCGACCCGCACGTGCCGGTCGTGCCGGAAGGCATAACCCGCGCCCAGCAGGAAAATAAGGGCAAAGAGGTGCCACTCCAATTCCATGACCCAGGCGCTGGTGTCGCTGAGCAAATAGCGGGTGAAGACATCAAAGCAGACCAGTACGACCAGGGCGGTGTTGAGCCAGGACACACCCCGGCCTACCCATTCGTTGAGGCGGTGGATGGCAGCAGACAAGCCTTCGAGCAGTCGAACCATAAGAGCGGTGTTTATTTCCCGGGAAATCAAGTAAGAGGAGAAGGAGGGCCATGGCACGTTTCCATCTCCTTTCATTACGGGCCACCTGAAGCTTGCCCGGCTAAGGCACGAAGACGGGGTAGCCCGTCCGAAAAATAAGGAAAAAGCCCTTCTGAAAAAATTCGGAAGGGCTTTTTTATGTTACAGGCGCTAGCGGTCGTATCGGCCCAAATCCAGGAATTCGATGATCTGGATCAGTTTTTCGGCGTAGCGTTTGTCGGTAGCATAACCGGCTTTCTTCAGGCCGTGGGCCCATCGCTTGTAGTCCGTTTTGCGCAATTTCAGCAGGTGTTTATACCGGGCGCTTGTGAGCAGGATGGAATGCTCCCGGTAGCTCTCCCCGGGGGAGCCGAAAACGCGGAACATGTCGTAGATGTCGTCGTCGGTATAATTCCGGCAGGTGCAGCCGCGGCATTTACTGCGGCATTTGATGCCGAAGTGGTTGTTGGATTCCTGTGCCAGGCGGCTGTCGCCGGCGTTGGATTCGAGCAGGCCCTGGGCCAGGGTGATGCTGGCCGGTATGCCGTACTCCTGCATTTCCCGTAGGGCGGCCGGCGCGTACTGTTCCACATAGCGCTTGCAGTTGTCTATTTTTTGCTGCACGATATCGGGGTGTATATTATGGCGGCGGCCGTAGTCCGGGCTCAGCACAAAGGTCAGGTTTGAAAAATCATTGGCCTTGCGGCTGTCCCATTGTTTTTTCTCCTGCTTCCGGCCGGCAGGAGTTGCCAGGAGCGACACGTTGCGGGGTTCGTTATCCTGATAGCTGGCCGGCAGCGCTGCCGGCTGATAGGATTCCACCCCTTCCGGGCTGATGACCACCTGTTCCGCCATTCCCGCCGGGGCGGCGTTCAGGTTGAATTGAACGCTGACATCTTTAAAGAAAAGAACATACGCGCCCAGGCCCAGGAGCAGCCCCCTGAACCAGTTGCGGTTGATATATTCCGACGCTCCACGCAGGGAGGGCGCCGTTTCATTCTGCCGGGAGTAAGCGAGGGTATAGTCCGTCATGCTCAACCTTTTGTGTTGTGGGAAAATCAGGTTGAGCAAAAATAAAACAAAAATGTTTTAAAGTCAATATTTAAAAATTTTTTGTTTTAAAAACATCTATTTGGGTTCATTTGAACGCATCTGCCACGATCAGTTCCCTGCCGCCGTGCCTGTAATTGTAGAAGCCCTCGCCGGACTTGACTCCCAGTTTGCCTGCAGCCACCATGTTCACCAGCAGCGGGCAGGGGGCGTATTTGGGGTTGCCGAAACCATGGTAAAGGACGTTCAGGATAGACAGGCAAACATCCAGCCCGATGAAGTCGGCCAGTTGCAGGGGCCCCATCGGGTGGGCCATGCCGAGTTTCATCACGGTATCGATCTCCTGCACGCCGGCGATCCCTTCAAAGAGCGAGCAGATGGCCTCGTTGATCATCGGCATGAGGATGCGGTTGGAAACAAAGCCCGGATAATCGTTGACTTCGACCGGCACTTTGCCCAGTTTCTTCGACAGATCCATAACCGTGCCTGCTGTTGCATCGGAAGTGGCGTATCCGCGGATCACTTCGACCAGTTTCATGACGGGCACGGGGTTCATGAAGTGCATGCCGATGACCTGGGCAGGCCGTTGGGTAGAAGCGGCGATTTTCGTGATGGAGATACTGGAGGTATTGGTCGCCAGGATAGCATTGGGGGGAGCGTGCCGGTCCAGTTCCCGGAAGATCTCCAGCTTAAGCCCGACGTTTTCGGTGGCGGCTTCCACGGCCAGGTGCGCTTCCTTTACGGCCTGTGCCATGTCCGTAAAAGTGCTGATGCGCTGGAGGGTGGCATCCTGATCTTCCTGGCTGATCTTTTCTTTGGCCACCATGCGGGCGAGGTTCTTTTCTATGGTTGCCAGGCCCTTGTCGAGGGCTTCCCGAGAGATGTCGGCGAGGGCTACCTGGTAGCCGTTCATGGCAAACACGTGGGCGATGCCGTTGCCCATGGTGCCGGCGCCGATAACTGTTATATTTTTCATTTCAGCTTTATTTGGTTTCGCTGCGAATATAAGGAAAAAGCCCGCGCGATTGTAAACGCGCGGGCTCTTATCCGATTCGGGTGATTACTTATTTTAAACGCCTGCCCACTTCGGGCCGCTCCAGCAAGGGCTGCCCTTGCTCAAAATCGTAAAGGGCGAACGGCCGCGCCCTTTTCCAGGTGCATACTGTGGTACCATGTGCCGGCGGCGAGGCTCAATGCATTGAGATGGAAATAGGCATTGGTGACACCGATGCACCGGGATTGCTCCAGCTGGGTCTGTATCTTCTCGATCTCCGTTTGAACGTTGGCCATCTTGCCCGCCAGTTCGGTGCGGTCCAGTGACGCCACATATTCCCCTTTTTCGACGACGGTGCCCTCCGCAACCAGACTGGAAATGCTGGTTTCATAAATGCCCGCAGCCCGCATGCCCTGTGGCGCGTGGATTTTGATGCTTCGTTTGGCGGCCTATAGTGGATGCCGCAGATTTATACTGGCGAACGCGTGGTTTTGTCAGGAGCAAAACCAGCGATTCCAGTATATACTGACCCGGCGGGTTTTGTAGCCGACAAAACCTGCCGTGCGTCAGTATATAACAGACAAAAAAACGCTAGCGGACGAAGCAGCCGGCAGTCTGGTCAGCATGCCTGAAAACCAGCAGGTTAAACCAGATATCCACAACGGGTACCTTGTTATCCACATTCCGGGAGGAATAAGTTGGCCGCCGACGTTCATAGCGGCAACCTTCTCCGGGATGGACACAACGGGCAGGGTATTGTATTTACACGCCCCCCCTCCAAAAAAATGCCAAAACTTTTCAACATCGGTTTTATGTTTAGATTATTTTTCCCAACTTTGTATTCCTCCGCTATAATGAAGGGCACGGGACAAAACCACATGCGTAATAGCGGCTTTTGGGCAAAACATGCAATCCGCCGAACGCAGCCTTATGAACCTAACTTGCTGATACTCTAGGCTTTTTAGTCCAACACACACTTATTTGTTAACTACAGCATTATAACTGGCGATGACAAGAGATCATGCTTCAGTCTGGGATAACTGTCTTCAGGCGATTCGCAAGAACGTAAACCAACAAAGTTTCAAGACGTGGTTCGAACCCATCAAACCAGTCCGCCTGGATAACAATGCCTTGACCATTCAGGTCCCGAACAAGTTCTTTTACGAATGGCTGGAGGAGCATTATGTCAACCTGCTGAAGACGACCATCCGCCGGGAGCTGGGAGACCGCGGGCGCCTGGAGTATCAGATCCTCATGAGCCACAGCAACGGCGGCGGCGGCGGTTACGCGCCAAAGGCCAACGGCAATGCCAAAGCTGCCCGCGAGGGCATAGCGCCGGGCATGATCGACACCCAGGCCATCAAAAACCCCTTTGTCATCCCGGGCATCAAAAAGATCAAGATCGACCCGCAGATCAACCCGAACTACCTTTTTGAGAATTATATCGAAGGCGACTGCAACCGCCTGGCCCGCTCTGCCGGCATGGCCATCGCCAAGAAACCGGGCGGCACGTCCTTCAACCCGCTGGTCATCTTCGGCGACGTGGGCCTGGGCAAGACCCACCTGGCGCACGCCATCGGCAACGACGTGCTTCAACGCTTCCCCGGCAAGGCGGTGCTGTACGTCTCTTCCGAGAAGTTCACCAACCAGATCATCCAGTCCATCAAAAATAACGCCGTCAACGACTTCGTCAACTTCTACCAGCTCATCGACGTGCTGATCGTTGACGACATCCAGTTCCTGGCCAACAAGCAGAAGACCCAGGAGATTTTCTTCCACATCTTCAACCAGCTGCACCAGAACGGCAAGCAGATCATCCTCACTTCCGACCGCCCCCCCAAGGACCTCGACGGCATGGAGGAGCGCCTCATCTCCCGCTTCAAGTGGGGCCTGTCGGCCGACCTGCAGGCGCCCGACCTGGAAACGCGCATCGCTATCCTGGAAGCCAAGATGAACCAGGAAGGGATCGAAATCCCCCAGAACGTAACCGAGTTCATCTGCTACAACATCCAGAACAACATCCGCGAGCTGGAAGGGGTGCTGGTCTCCCTCGTTGCCCAGTCGTCCCTCAACCAGCAGGAGATAGATATGGAACTCGCCAAGCGGGTGATCCGCAACTTCGTCAAGCAGATCAACAAGGAGATCACTGTCGATTACATCCAGAAGCTGGTGGCCGAACACTTCGACCTGGGCGTTGAAAAACTACAGGGCAAGACCCGCAAGCGGCAGGTGGTCATCGCCCGCCAGCTGTCCATGTACCTGGCCAAAAACCTGACCGACAAGTCGCTCAAGGCCATCGGCGAGAACTTCGGCGGCCGCGACCACAGTACCGTCATCTACTCCTGCAAGACGGTACAGGATTTAATGGAGACAGATGTGATCTTTAAGGATACGGTGTCGGAACTGGAGAAAAAGATCAAGATGAGTTTGCACGATCAGTGAGGTGTTGGTTGATGGCTGGCTGGGAGCTGGGCAAGTTGTTGGTTGTTCTCCTTACTGGGCTTGGGCTGGGATTATTGGCTGACCGTGCTGGACAGACAAGTTATTGGCCGCGCCAGGGGTTGATGGCTGGCTGAGGCCTCCGAATGGGTTCCTGGTTATTCCTGGCAGGACCCTCCAAATAAGAGCTCTGCCAATTTACCCTGAGCTTGTCGAAGAGGAACCAACTACCCCACCCTGCCCTCGTACAGGCCAATAACCAAAGGAAAATAACCAACAACCCACCCCGTTTCCACACCGCCAAAACCAACAACCAATAACCTGCCCCCAACCGGCAAAACCGCTCCTACGGCCGCGCCTTCTGCATCGGGTTCACCACCTTCCCTTCCTTATGTGCCTTGAACACCTGGAAGCGGCTCGGCACCTGCCGCACCGGCCAGTTGTTGTTGCTTTCGTCGATGTCGGCGGTTTCGCGGTAGGGGTCGAGGCGGATGGCGGTGACTACCTTGTCCTTGACGAATACCTTGGAGAACTGCTTTTCATTGTGGCGCCACACCTGCACCGGCACGCGCTCCACCTCGGTGGTGCCGTCCTCGAAGGCCCATTCCAGGATGACAGGCATGACCAGGCCGCCTTTGTTGCTGAAGTGAAGCTCGTAGTAGTTTTTATCGGAAAACAGCTCCTTTTTCTCCTTTTCGGAATAGGTTTCTTCGTAGAGTTTCAGCGGCAACTGCACCAGGGAATCCTCGGAATTCCAGGGTTCGTAACCGGTGTAAAAATCGCGCAGGGCGGGGTCTTTGTCGACCTCGGATTTCATGCCTGCTTCCCGGTTGCGGATTTTGGAGATGTCGTCGAAAGGTTTTTCGTATTTCTGGATGGTAGCCGTGAAGTCTTGCTTCTTCGGGTCGTTCTCCAGGTCCACCTTATACCAGTTGATGCTGTCCAGGCTGATGTCAACGGCGTCGGTGGTGTAGAACCAGCCGCGCCAGAACCAGTCGAGGTCTACCCCGCTAGCGTCCTCCATGGTGCGGAAGAAGTCGGCGGGCGTGGGGTGTTTGAAGGCCCAGCGGCGGCAGTATTCGCGGAAAGCGTAGTCGAACAGTTCGCGGCCGAGGATGGTCTCCCGCAGGATGTTGAGGGCGGTGGCGGGTTTTTTGTAGGCGTTGGAAAAATAGTCGAGGATATTTTCGCTGTTGGTCATGATGGGCTCCAGTGCTTCCCTGGGCAGGGCCATGTAGTCGGTGATGAGGTGTGCCGGGCCGGACCAGGGCTGGTAATCGTTGTCGAACTCCCGCTCGGCGAGGAACTGGACGAAGCTGTTGATGCCCTCGTCGAACCAGGCCCACTGGCGTTCGTCGCTGTTGATGATCATAGGGAAGTAGTTGTGGCCCACTTCGTGGATGATGACCGAGATGGCCTGGTGTTTGGCCATTTCCGTGTAGGTGCCGTCTGCCTCTGCCCGGCCGGGGTTGAAGCAGATCATGGGGTATTCCATGCCGTTGGCGGCTTCGACGGAGATGGCTACCGGGTAGGGATAGGGAATGCTGAAGTTGGAATATATCTTTAGCGTGTGGGCCACCGCTTTGGTGGAATACCGGCTGTAGATCGGATAAGCCTCTTTGGCATAGTAGCTCATGCACATCACCCGCTTGCCGGTTTCGGTGATGTGGGGCATGGCGTCCCAGACGAACTTGCGGCTGGCCGTCCAGGCGAAGTCGCGCACGTTGTCGGCCTTGAAGATCCAGGTTTTTGTTTCTTTTGCCGGTTTGGCCTTTTCGTTTTTCCTGGCCTCGTCCAGGGTGACTATTTCCAGCGGTGCCTCGGCAGTTTGGGCTTTTTTCCAGCGCTCCAGTTGCGAAGGGGTAAGCACGGCAGAATAATTGAGGCACTCGCCGGTGGAACCCACCAGGTGGTCGGCGGGCACGGTCATTTTCACCACGAAATTGCCAAAGGTGAGGGCAAATTCGCCCCGCCCGGTGAACTGGTTGGTCTGCCATCCCGTAAAGTCGCTGTACAGGCAGAGGCGGGGATACCACTGGGTGATGGTATAGAGGTAGTTGCCGTCTTCAGGAAAGTATTCGTAACCGCCTCGGGGCAGGCTGGCGGCCCGGCCGCCCTCTCCCATCAGTTCCATCATCTTCAGGCGGTCGACGAGATAATAGTGCCAGTCTATGCGGAAGCTGAAAGACATGCCGGGCTTCAGCGGCTCGGGCAATTCCACCCGCATTACGGTCTGGTTGATCAAGTATCGGAGGGGCTTGCCGCTGGCGTCGGCGATGGCTTCGATCTTGTGGCCGAATTTTTCTTTTTCCTTTGCCGGCTCCAGGGTGCGCAGGTCCTTTTCGCTCATCACCGGCTTGATGCCGGAGGGGTCGAAGTACTGGTTGTCGTTTTCCGGGGAGTGCTGGTTCTCGTCCAGTTGCAGCCAGAGGTAGCGCAGGGTTTGGGGCGACTGGTTGTAATAGGTGATCAGTTCGGTGCCGTCGAGGCGCTGCGCTTTGGTATCGAGGGTGCATTCGATGTCGTAATCGCAGCGCTGCTGCCAGTATTCGGGGCCGGGGGCACCGTCCCAGGCGCGGTAGTCGTTGGGCGGGGGCAGGATGGTTCCGAGCTGTTCGAATTTATTGGCGTGGCCGGCGCTGGGGTTGTTTTGGGCGAATGCCGGGATAGCGATAGCGAGGACAAAGAGAAAAGAAAATGATTTTTTCATTGCACAAAGACGTTGGAGGTTCTATAGTGCAGTAAAGCTAAAGAATTTTTCACCTGCCGGGAGGGAAAATATTGCTAGAAAAGGAAAGCCGGGGCTGGTGGTCAATGAATAGTAACCGTATACCCGTGCCGGAATTCTTTCCCTGCCTCCAGCGCGACGATCCCCTCCTTATCCGCAAGCTGCCGGTTGTGTTTCGTATGATCGGTCAGGCCAAACCAGGGTTCGATGCAAACGAAGGGGGAAGTTGCGCTTTTGGACCATATTCCCAGGTAAGGGAATCCGGCATAGTCCAGGGTGAGGACGGGGTGGTCTCCTTTTTGCAGGGATACGGAAGAAGATTTCAGGTTTTTGAAGATCAGGGCATCCTTGTCGAAGAGGTGGTCGGTTATGGGCAGGGCCTGCTCCCCGTCGAGGACCAGCTCCCAGGTGCCGTTGCGGAAGCCGTTGATCACCCTTTGGATGGAAGCCGTTTCCGGCTGGCTGAAAACCAGCTGGTAATCCGAGCGTTTTTCACCGCCGTTGAGCGGGCAGTTAAAAGCCGGGTGCCCGCCAATGGAGAAAAAAAGCACTTTGTCAGATGGGTTGAGGACCCGGTAGGTGGTCGTCAGCCGGGTGCCCTGCAAGGTATAGATGATCTGCAGCTCAAATTCAAAAGGATAGCGCTCCAGGGTAAACGGGCTGCTTTTAAGGGAATATACCAGTTGGCCATCCTTCCTTTCGGCCAGTTGGAACGGCAGGTCCCTTGCCAGGCCGTGCTGGCCCATCTTATAGCCTTTCCCCTCATGGTAAAAAATCCCGTCCTTGAGCGCGCCCACAATCGGGAACAGGACCGGGGCATGGCGGTTCCAGTAATCGGGCCCCGCCTGCCAGATGTATTCCGTCTGGGTTGATTTTTTGACCAGGCTGCACAGTTCTCCGCCTTTCTCCTTTACGGCTATGCGCAAGAAGGTGTTTTCTAAAGTCGCTTCCATGCTATTTACTACGTTTTGGCGGTCCAGATGTTGCGCGCGGCGGCGGTATTATTCAAAATTTCGGGCAGGCCGCCTTTTTCTGCCGCCCCGGCGAACATGCCTATGTCCCTTTCGTTTTACAAATGAAACTCTTTAATTGAAATAGCGACAATTATGTTATTGAAAATCAATCATTTAAAACCGTTTTTCTCAATCGTTGCTGCTTTGCTGCTGGCTTCGCTCACTGCCACCGTAAGTGCACAAAGCGATGACGAGCAATACATAAAAGTCACCGAAAAAGGGACTGCCTACGAACTGGTGGCCATGGAGACGAACGTGGTTTACAACCGAAGATATGTGGTTCCCTGCCATCAAGGATGGAAAAACAGTGAAGACACAACTGACCGTGCCGGTCCGGTTTAAGTTGCTGGAGCGGTAAACAGGCTGCTTCAAAGACACAAACAGGCTGCCTCCCGTGCAGGGAGCAGCCTGTTTTTTTTTTCTGAAAGGATGAAAACGCGGAATGAACGGAGGTGGGCCTAAAGCTCCAAGTCCCTTTGCTAAGGTGTTTTCTCATCAGCAAAATCACTTCCCGCTTCAAATATCTTATCCATCAGCACCCACTTCTGCCCCTCCCGCGCCCACGGCAGCGGCTTTTGAAATTCCCACATCAGCACTTCCCACTCCTGTATCCGGGGATTGGCGGCGTCGAGCTTCTCTTTCTCGCCGAAGCTGAAATTTTCCGCAACCTCCAGGATCATGAACAGGCGGTTTCCGGTTCTGTATATCTGCATCAATTCAATACCGGACTCTTTAATACTGTCCAGGACTTCCGGCCAGACGCCCTCGGGGCTGTGGTACCATTCGTATTGTTTGATAGACTCCAGGCCATCTTTCAGGTCCAGCGCCAGGCAATATCTTCTGTTCATTTTGTTTTTTTTTCAGGTTATTGAACGGTCCAGGTGAACGTAACCGCCGTCTACCACTACCCACTGGCCGGTAGTGTGTCCTGACCGGGGCGAGAGCAGGAAAGCAACCATATCCGCAATCTCCTCTTTGGTAGTCATGCGTTTTTCCAGGGGTATCCTGGCGGTGATCTCCTTTTTCTTCGCTTCAGGGTCTTTAAAAGCAGTTTTCAGCCAGGTTTCGTAAAGAGGCGTCATCACCTCAGCCGGGAGCACCGCATTGACCCGAATGCCGTAGGGCAACAGTTCCGCCGCCCACTCTCTGGTAAGCGCCAGCTGAGCGCCTTTGGCGGCGGCGTAGCCCGAAGTGTTGCCCTGGCCGGTCAGGGCGACTTTCGAACTTACATTTACGATAGCCCCGCGGCTTTCTTTAAGATACGGCAAAGCAAAATGAACCAGGCCGTAGTAGTGGTGGAGGTTTTTATCCAGGGACGATCGGAAACCGTCAGGGCCGCCTTTTTCCAATCCAATGGCATCATTGATCCCGGCGTTGTTGACGATGCCGTAAATGCTTCCGAAACGGCTGGCCGTTTGCTCTACCACCGCCCGGCACTGGCCCGGCACAGAGAGGTCCCCGCCAACAAACAGGGCGGGGATTCCCGCATCCTGCAGTTCACCCGCCAACTGCTCCGATTCAGCAACCGAACGGGAGGCAATCACCGGGATAGCTCCTTCTCTGGCCAGGCAGCGGCTGATGCCCTCCCCTATCCCTTTTGAGCCGCCGGTGACGATGACGACTTTGCCTTTGAGTTGAAGGTCCATACTTGGTAGTCATATTTTTAGTTGGTAAAAATCGATGGCGGTGTCCGCCCATATACTTTGCTTGTCTTCGGCAGACAGCGGCGCCAGGAAATTTTCAACGATGTCCTTCACCTGCCGGTAGGAGGCGGCCAGGAGGCATACCGGCCAGTCGGAGCCAAACATCAGCCGTTTGGCCCCAAAACATTCAAAAACGTGGCTCAGGTACGGCAGAAAATCTTCGTATTTCCAGTTTTTCCAGTCTGCCTCAGTCACCATCCCCGAAACCTTGCACCATACGTTGGGCAGTTCAGACAATGCCTTCATCAGTATGGCCCAGCCGTCGAAGTAACCGTCTTTTACATAAGGCTTGGCCAGGTGGTCGATCACAAATTTCTGGCCAGGGAACCGCCTCGCCAGTTCCAGCGCCGCCCCCAACTGATGGGGGTAGACCAGGAGGTCGAAGGTGAAATGGTACTTGCCGAATGCCTCCATGCCCTTCAGCCAGCCGGGCCGGAGCAGAAAATTATTGTCCGTTTCTTCCTGGACGTTGTAGCGAAATCCCTTCAGGACAGGAAACTGGGCGTAATGCTCAAGTTTTTCTTCCAAGCCTTCGGCCCGAAGGTCAAGCCAGCCCACAACCCCTTTTATGAAGGCGTGTTTCCGGGCAAGAGCGATGAGAAATTCGTTTTCCTTTTCTGTGGCTCGTGCTTCCACCGCCACACAATATCTTATGCTGTTTTTCTGTAACACCTTTTCCAGGGCTTCCGGAAGAAAATCTTTCATCAGGGGATTCAGTGCTTCGCTGATCCAGGGATATTCCTCCGGCTGGTACTTCCACAAGTGGTGGTGAGCGTCTATTATCATTGCTTCTTCTGAATTTCTTCAAAATAATTGAAAATCCTTCGTTTCCTAATGCCATGAGCTATTGAAAACCTTACCGGTAAGGCTTTCTATGGATTCAGAGCCTGCCCTGGCGGGAAAGTGATAACTTTCCGGTAGTTATACTGGCGAACGCGTGGTTTTGTCAGGAGCAAAACCAGCGATGCCAGTATATACTGACCCGGCGGGTTTTGTAGCCGACAAAACCTGCCGTGCGTCAGTATAATTCCTGAGAAATGAAAAGAACCTTAATTTTTATCGCGATTGCCCTAATGGCCGCCTGCCGCCAGGCGCCGACACCTCTCATTATCCACGTTGCCCCTGATGGGAAAACCGGTGTGCCGGGAACATCAGATCAACCAACGACCCTTGAATCCGCCAGAGATCAAATTCGCCGGCTCCATCAGGAAGGGGTCTGGCCGGCTAAAGGAGTTGTTGTAGAATTAAAAGAAGGGATTTACCATCTGGATGCTCCCCTGAAATTCGGCCCACAGGATGGCGGGCGGGCCGGCGGGCCGGTAACCTACCGGAGCGCTTCTTCGGGGCAGGCCATCCTGAGCGCAGGGCGAGCCGTTGCCGGCTGGAAAGCCGCCGGCGATAATTTATGGAAAACCACCCTTCCTGCCGTCGCTTCAGGCCAATGGTATTTCCGGCAGCTGTTTGCCGGGGGCAGGCGGCTCACCCGTGCCCGCACGCCCAACGAAGGCTGGTTCTACGCCACCGGCCCGCTGGAAGAATATAAGGGCCTGATCCAGCCCTGGCAGTTCGGCAAAATGACCGAAGTGCGCCGCGACTACCCGGAAGCGATATGTGGTTTCGGGATTGAGGCAGGGGACCTGCGCCCCTGGCCTGATATGAAACAGGCCGAAGTGCTCTGGCTCAACAGCTGGGACGCTTCCTGGCATTCCATCCGCAGCCTCGACACCGTTGGTCGCGAGATCCGGTTCAACAGCCCGGCCAACTGGACGGTTGGCTTTTATCCGGGCCTGCCGCGGTACAGGGTTGAAAATGTACGCGAAGCGCTCGACCAGCCTGGTGAATGGTACCTCAACAAAACTTCCGGAGAACTCTTCTACCTGGCTGAAGAAGGAGATAACCCCAATGAGATGAGTTTCTTCGCTCCGGTTTCAGAACAACTCCTGGTCATTGAAGGCAGCCCGGGAAAGCCGGTTGAACACCTGCAGTTTGAAGGCATCCGGTTCAGCCATACCGCTTACCCGATGGGGATCTACGCCCACACCGTACACCAGGAAGACATAAAGCCGCCTTACACCAGCCTGTTCTGGGACTGGCCGGCTCATGCCCGCAGGTTATATCCGGATTGGCCCACGGATTTTCTGCCCGGATATACAGAACCACAAGCGGCAGTGCATGCCGGCCAGGCTATTGAGATGCGTTTTGCCGGGCATGTCGGCTTTCGTTATTGCACCTTCAGCCAATTGGGCGCTCACGCTGTCAGGTTTGGCAAAGGAACGCGCCACTCCTTTATTGAGAACTCTGCTTTTGAGGACCTGGGCGGCGGCGGCGTATACATCGGCATGCCCATTTCCGATTACCGCATCGCCGGGCTGAAAGAGGAAGAAACGCCGGCTTTTAACCGTATAGAACGCAATCAAATCCGGCACGGGGGCAAAGTGCATCCCGGAGCGGTAGGCCTATGGCTGGCTCAGGCCCACGACAATCAAATCCTGAACAATGAGATCGCCCACTTCGGCTATTCCGGCGTCAGCATCGGCTGGACCTGGGGCAGCAAAGAGAGCTATGCCAGGGACAATATCTTCGCCCGCAACGAAATCCACCACGTCATGGAAGTGCTGGCCGACGGGGGGGCATTCTACTCCCTGGGCATACTTCCCGGCAACGTCTACCGGGAGAACTACATCCACCACGTCAGCCGCGATCCGGGGGCAATAGGCTCTCATAACAACGGCATGTTCTTCGACGAAGGCAGCGCCGGCATCCGCGTGGAGAGCAATGTGATCCACGATATTGCCGATGAAGTCATCCGCTTCAATGCCAGCCACGACAGCAGTTTCGTCTTTGCGAATAATTATTTTGATGTGGACTCCATACAGGTGAAGGCCAATTACGACTACAATACCCTGGAGGCTGCCAACGATGCAAAGTACGTCAGGATACGCATCCCCGGCAACCATTACGGCGTAAAACCGGGAACTGAAGCATTTCCAACCGAGATAGCCGCCCGGGCCGGGGCCAGAAAAAACTAACTATGAGAAAAACCATTGTAATTTTTCTGCTGCTGCAATGCCTTTCCTTTTTTTCAACCGACGCACAGGAGTATATCTTCATCAAACCCGACGATCAGCGTATCGCTTACACCGGCAGGGTACTCCTGAAAAGCCCGGATGAGGCCTGCATAGGCTGGCCCGGCGTCCAGATAAGCCTTGCTTTCGAAGCAGACACTCTTTTTGCTCATTTCGGAGACCTCCGGCAGGATAGCCTGCGGGGAGCTTTTACAACCAATTACTACAATGTTTTTCTCGACGATTCGCTGCATTCCATAGTCAATATTTCCGGCCTGGATACCATTTTCTGTTTTACCGGCTGGAACAAAGGGCCCCACCGCATCACTTTTTTTAAGAGGACAGAAGGCTTGTTCGGGACAGACGCCTTCCTCGGTTTTCAGCTTTCTGCGTCCGGCAGGGTTTTCTCTCCGGAGAAAAACAAACCCTGGATAGAATTCATCGGAAACTCCATCACCGCCGGTTACGGCAACGAAGGAGAAAGCCAGCATTGCAGGTTTTCGGCGGAAACTGAGAACCACTACCTAAGTTATGCCGCCCTGGCGGCCCGCGAACTGGGCTACGCCCACACGGCCATCTGCTGGTCGGGCCGCGGAATACTCTGGAATTACGACGGCTCGAGCGATGGCACGCTTTTCAGCCTCTGGGAACAGGCACTGCCTTTGGATACGGCGCTGAAGTGGCCTTTCGCAGGGCCTGCGCCCGAAGCGGTAGTGGCAAACCTGGGAACGAACGACTTTGCCAAAGGCATTCCCGATTCCACGGCATTTGTCAACCGTTATGTAGCTTTCCTGCAAAAGATCAGGGAAAATTACCCGGAAGCGGATATCTTCTGCATCAATGGCCCAATGCTCCAGGATGAAAAAAGAGAAAAACTGGGCGCTTTTCTCCAGGCAATATCGCTTAACTTTGGCCGTCAGAGCAAGTCAATTCGCTATAAATCATACAAATTGATTGATAATGTTCTCAAATAATTCCTGTTGGCCGGAACGCGGTTCCGGTTCGGGGTTATTCCGGCCGATCTTCGCGAGTTGTACCAGGTTTAAGTTTCCGGAAGAGAAGTCTCGCCCGGCACCTGATTCAAAAGAAGCGTAACGAGCCGAACGCAGCTGCCCGTAACGGGAATTCTCCAGAATGGAGTTGGCGGCCAGTAATGCCCTGGCAAAAACATCCATACCCCCAATATGGGCGTGGAAGATATCCTCCAGGTTAGTGCTGTTGCGACGTGTTTTGGCGTCAAAGTTGACGCCGCCTCCCTTCAGGCCGCCAGCTTCCAGCAGGACTAAAAGAGCCTGGGTAAGCTCGTAGATGTTAACCGGGAACTGGTCCGTGTCCCACCCATTTTGATAATCGCCCCGGTTGGCATCAATACTGCCCAGAAGGCCGGCATTGGCAGCTACCTGAAGTTCGTGCTGAAAAGTGTGCTGTGCCAAAGTAGCATGGTTGACCTCGATATTGAGGTTGAAATCATCCATTAAACCGTATTCCCGCAGAAAGCCGATTACGGTAGCGGCATCGAAATCGTATTGATGCTTGGTGGGCTCCATGGGCTTGGGTTCTATGAAGAAATTACCCTGAAAGCCGTTTTGACGAGCGTAGTCTTTGGCCATATGAAGAAATCGGGCCAAATGATCCAGCTCTTTTTTCATGTCCGTATTCAAAAGCGACAGATAGCCTTCCCGCCCTCCCCAGAAGACGTAATTTCCGCCGTTCAACTTCATGGTTGCATCGAGGGCCATTTTTACCTGGGCGCCAGCCCTCGCCACCACTGCAAAATCAGGGTTGGTTGCCGCTCCGTTCATGTAAACGGGATGGCTAAAGAGATTGGCGGTGCCCCAAAGGACTTTCACTCCCGAGCCTTTCATTTTTTCTAAGGCATAGTCGGTTATTTTTTCCAGCCGGCCTTCGAATTCAACCAGAGAGCTGCCCTCGTCCACCAGATCGACGTCGTGAAAGCAAAAAAAGGACGCCCCCAGTTTGGTCATAAACTCGAAAGCAGCATCCATTTTATCCCTCGCCCGGCCCAGCGGATCGGATGCTTCCAGCCAGGGAAACTGCTTGGAAGGCGACCCAAAAGGATCGCCGCCGGTATTGCAGAACGTATGCCAGTAAGCCACCGCAAAGCGGAAATGCTCGGCCATACTTTTACCTGCCACGATACGCCCGGGCTCATAGTATTTGAATGCGAAAGGGTTATCCGACTCAGGCCCCTCAAAATGGATGGGGCCAATGCCTTTAAAAAATTCTTTCTGCCCGATGATGATCTCTCTCTTTTCCATAGGCCTGATCTTGATAATAGTTTTTTTAATTACTGGTGCCACCTGGTGGAGAACTGATGCGAATAAATGAAGAAGATATTACTAAAAAAAAACCTCCCGCCTGAAAACGATCCCGGTAACGGTTTTTCAATGGGTTCCTTTAATTTGCGGAAATGCGATGTTTAATTTTAAAGCATGGCTTAACAGTTTCCGAATAGAATGAGCATTAATAAATGAAGCGAATTATAATTGCACTGGTTTTTTTTGGCGAAGTGGCTTTACTTTCTTTTGGCTGTGTTTCAACGTCCCGACACGCCTATCAGGGGACGCTCCCCATGCAGGCACCCTTCGCCGGCCTGGACACCCTGTGCGCCAACGACTGGTGGAACCGCGCCCCGACGGGTATCATCAACCTGAAAGTGCCCCGGGATCAAGTCATTGCTTTCGGCATTTATACGGTTTCCAACAACACCCTGAAGCTGTCCGCGCAGCTGTTTCCGCTCTATCCGGAAGAAACGCGGGAGGTTCGCCTGGAAATCAAAGAGGGGGGGCGATGGAAGGAGGTACAGCGCCGGAAAGCGAACGACATCGGCTGGTCTGTCCTTTTCCGGGTAGAGAACTGGAATTCTGCTGAAAACACCTTCTACCGGCTGCGGCACGGGAAAAAAGCCATTTTTGAGGGCCTAATCCGGGAGGATCCCGTTGATAAGGAAGAGATCACCCTGGCCGCCCTTTCCTGCAATTCCAACCGGGACCGCGGCATGCGGGAGAACTACGTCCGCAACATCAACCACCAGGATCCCGACCTGGTATTCTTTGCCGGCGACCAGTCGTACGACCATACCGAACACACTGCCGCCTGGCTGAAATTCGGCCTGCAATTCCGCGAGGTATTCCGCAACCGCCCCTGCATTGCCATCCCTGATGACCACGATATCGGACAGGGCAACCTGTGGGGCGAAGGGGGAAAAAAGTCGAATACGCCGGAAGGGGATGACGGCGGTTACTACTACCACCCCGAGTATGTAAAAATGGTGGAACGCTGCCAGACGGCCCACCTGCCGGATCCCTACGACCCCACCCCGGTGGAACAGGGCATCGGCGCCTACTACACGCGCCTGTTGTGGGGTGGCGTGGACTTTGCGATCATCGAAGACCGCAAGTTCAAATCGGGGCCCAAGGGCAAGATTCCGCAGCAGGGCCCGAGACCCGACCACATCCGCAACCCGGATTACGACCCTGCTTCCATTGACCTGGAGGGGCTTACACTGCTGGGAAACCGCCAACTGCTTTTCCTCGAAGACTGGGGCAGGCAATGGGAAGGCGTAGCTATGAAAGCGGTATTATCACAGACCGGCTTCTGCGGCGGCGCCCACCTGCACGGTTCCAAAGACAACCGCCTGCACGCCGACCTGGATTCCAACGGCTGGCCCCAAACCGGGCGCAATAAAGCCCTGAGTGCCATCCGGGCAGCCAATGCCGTCCACATCGCAGGCGACCAGCACCTGGCCACCGTCTTACAGCATGGCATCGAGGCATACGGCGACGGCCCCTGGGCATTCGTCGTGCCCGCCATCGTCAACAATTACTACAGCCGCTGGTGGCAACCGCTGGAAGAAGAACTGGCGGACAGCCCGCTGCTGCACAATCCGCTTCCCTGGACCGGCAACTTCACCGACGGCTTCCACAACAAGATCACCATGCACGCTTATGCCAACCCGGACAGCCCCTCCAACGGCGCCGGCTACGGGTTGATCCGTTTCAATAAACCCAATAAAACGGTTACTTTTGAATGCTGGCCCAGGAACGCCGATGTGACAGCCCCCGGTGCCCGGCAATTTACCGGCTGGCCCATCACCATAAAACTACAGGATAACCATGGATCGAAATAAACGCCTGCTCTTTTTTTTCTTGCTGATTGCCGCCTGTACCTGCCTCCAGGCACAACAACGCCCCAACATCGTCTGGATCCTTGCCGAAGACCTCAGCCCGCGCCTCGGCGCTTACGGCGACCGGGTAGCCCGTACGCCTAATATAGACAAACTGGCGAAGGAAGGCGTCCGGTACACCAAACTCCATTCGGTATCGGGCGTGTGCGCCCCCAGCCGCTCGGCCCTGGTAAGCGGAATGTATCCCACTTCTATCGGAACCCATAACATGCGCACCCGCGATTTTCGCTACCATGCCGTGCCGCCGCCCCACGTCAAGGGTTTTACCGAGTACCTGCGGGCGGCGGGCTACTATTGCATCAATTTCGATAAAACGGACTACCAATGGGGAGAACCGATGACCATGTGGGACGAGAGCAGCCGGAATGTCCACTGGAATAAACGAACGGAGGGCCAGCCTTTTTTCGCCCTCATCAACATCTTCACTACTCACGAGTCACAGGTCTGGTACCGGCAAACCAATTCGCAAACGCCCGACCCGGATGCAGTGGAGCTGCCGCCCTATGCTCCACAGAGCCCTATCGCCCGCTGGGAGTTCCAGCGCAGCTATCTGGGCGAACGCAAGCTGGACCAGTCCTACACCGACCCGAAGAGAGTCCCCCTGCCCCCATTCTATCCGGATAACCCCATCATCCGCAGAGACATCGCCCGCCACTACGACAACATTGCCCTGTGCGACCAGCAGGTAGGCGCTGTGGTGGATGCCCTGGAAAAGGACGGCCTGCTGGACAATACCATCATCATCTTTTTTGGCGACCACGGCGATGGCCTGCCCCGCATGAAGCGGGAAATCTACGACACCGGACTGAAGACGCCCCTCATCATCCGCTGGCCGGATCAGCGCAAGGCCGGTACGGTAGACGATCAGTTGCTCAGTTTTGTCGACATGGCCCCAACCACCTTGTCGCTGGCGGGCGTGGAGCCGCCGGCTCATATCCAGGGGCAGGCTTTTGCCGGGCCCTTCGCCGCCAAAATAGAACGGCAATACATCTATGCCGCCCGCGACCGCATGGATTTTCACCTGGACACGCGGCGGGCGGTAAAAGACAAGCGCTTCAAATACATCAAAAACTATTTTCCGGAACGGCCCTACATCGGCGATATCGCCTACCGGCGCAATATGGGGCTGATGCGGGAACTCATCCGCCTCCATGAGGAAGGAAAATTAGATGCAGTGCAGGAATTGTGGTTTCGCCAAACCAAACCGGAGGAGGAACTCTACGACATCGCCGCCGACCCGTGGGAAGTGAACAACCTGGCGGAGAACCCTCAATACCAGAAAGAGCTGGAGCGCCTCCGCCAGGCACATACCGATTGGCAGGAAAAATTCGGCGACCTGGGCATGATGCCAGAGCCGGAACTCATCGGGAAAATATGGCCCGGGGGCATTCAGCCCCTTACCGGACAACCAGCCATCATGGCAGAGAAGCTGCCTGGCGGAAAATTGCGGTTAGTCATCACTTCCGCCACAGAAGGAGCCTCCATCGCCTACACCACACAGCAGGGAACCGCGCCCGGATGGCCGCACTGGAAACTCTACACCGGGCCGACGGAGATCGGCATGCCGGAAAGCGGCATCATCCGCGCTATGGCAATCCGGTACGGATATCAGCATAGCCCGGAGGCGGCGCTGGCACTTATTCAAAAATGAGAACAGATGAGTCTATGGAAAAGATGGAATACATGGAAATGCGTAGAAATCCAGTAGAAATATTCCCGCCGTGGAATAACCGCCTGGCGAATTCCACAGGGCCCACCTGGCGCTTGTTTGGGCTTCATTTCCTCATTTCAACGCTCATCTATGCATCTCCGGCTGCTGCCGGCCTTATCCAGAACCCCATCCTTCCCGGCTTCAACCCCGATCCGGACATCATCCGGGTGGGCGATGATTATTACATTGCCACCACTACTTTCGAATGGTTTCCCGGAGTAAACATCTATCATTCGAAGGACCTGGCCAACTGGAGGCTGGCCTGCCGCCCGCTTTCCGAAGAGCACATTCGCCTGAGCGGCGTACCCAATTCCGGAGGCAATTACATCCCCTCCCTTGCGTATAACGAACGGGACAGCCTGTTCTATCTGGTATATTCGAATGTGCTGGGCCGCGACTGGCCCCTGATGAGCATGCGAAGCTACGTCACAACGGCCAGAAAAATCGAGGGCCCCTGGTCCGATCCCGTATACCTGAACAGCGCCGGATTCGACCCCGCTCTTTTTTTCGCGCCGGATGGGAAGGCTTATCTGATCAATATGGTGCTGGATTATCGTTCGGATTTGCAAATGCCCGGATTTTTGTTGCAGGAATACGACTGGCGCAGCCAGAAACTGATTGGAGAAGCGAAAATGATCTTTCACCTGGAAAACTACGATAAGAAGTACCGGTACGCCTTCCCCGAAGGCCCGCACCTGTACTTTCACAATGGCTGCTATTACCTCCTCTTTGCCGCCGGCGGTGGACTGCCTGTGGATTTTCAGTCTTTGCGCGAACCCATGGATAGCACCTGGCTGTCGCTACACCTCAAGCCGGGATTTTTATCCATCCGGGGCCGGCAACCCATTACCTCCCTTACCGGCCAGAGCCTCGTTGCCCGGCGATGGACGTCCCTGGACTTCGAAGCAGAAACTGCCCTGGAATTTCAGCCGGAGCATTTCCTGCAAATGGCGGGCCTTGCCCTCTTTTACGATACGGAGGATTTTCAGTTCGCCTACATTTCTCATGACGAAAAAAAAGGCCGGGTAGTCCGCCTGCTTCAGCGGAGCAAGGATAAAGGCTGGGAAAAATTCAATGAATACGAAAACGATATACCGGAACAAGGCCAGGTGAAATTTAAGGTGCGTGTGGAGGATGGCGCCGCCCTGTTCTTTTTTGCTCTGAAAGATAAGGATTTTGAAGCCCTGGGCCCCGCCCTGTCTATCGCTCACCTGAGCGATGAAGGAGTAAATGGGGACAAAAACGGGTTCACCGGCGCTTTTGTTGGGCTTTCGGTGCAGGACCGCCTGTACGAGAGTTGCTGGGCAGAGATCGATTATTATGATTACCGCAGCCTGGCCGAACATAAAAATAATCCAGAATAAATGGACAATCCCTTTCATTTGAGGAACAAAACCGCCGTCATCACCGGCGGCAGCAGCGGCATCGGAGCTGCCATCGCGCAATTATTCGCGGAAGCAGGAGCTCAGGTGTTCATTTTTGACGTAAATCCGAAAAAAGCGGCGCAACCCGGCGGGAGGCCAGGCCAGGAGGCAGGTTTCCTGGCTGTCGACGTCAGCCGGCAGGAGGAGGTGATCCAGGCTATGTCGGAAGTAACAGGGCAGACCGGCAGGCTGGACATCCTGGTCAACAACGCCGGCATCGCTCAGGTGGGCGCCCTGGAAGACACAACGGAAGCCGACATTGACCGCCTTTTCGCGGTCAATGTAAAAGGAGTGTACAACTGCATGTACGCTGCCGTCAAATACATGAAAAACCAGCGGAGCGGCGTCATCCTCAACATGGCTTCAGTAGCGTCCGAACTGGGGCTGCCCCAACGTTTTGCCTATTCCATGAGCAAAGCTGCCGTGTTGAACATGTCCTATACTGTCGCCCGGGATTACTTAGAATACAACATCCGCTGCAACAGCATCTCTCCGGCGCGCATCCACACCCCTTTTGTGGACGGCTTCCTGGCGAAAAACTATCCCGGGCGGGAGGCTCAGATGTTCGAGCAGCTTTCCAAGACCCAGCCTGTCGGGCGGATGGGCAAACCGGAGGAGGTGGCCTGCCTGGCGCTCTACCTTTGCTCCGATGCCGCCGCTTTTATTACGGGCGCAAACTTCCCCATCGATGGGGGATTTATCAAACTGAATACATGACCAGGTTATGAAATTAATTCGATTTGGCGATCCCGGGCGCGAAAAACCGGGCATAGAAGACGAAGCGGGGCACAAACGGGACGTCAGCGCTTTCGGCGAAGATTACGACGGGCAGTTTCTGGAAACAGGAGGGATTGAACGCCTGAAGGAGTGGTGGGCAAAACATAAAAACAACTGCCCTGAATTGCCGGAAGATGCTCGCCTGGGGCCTCCGGTGGCCTCCCCGTCAAAAATCGTCTGCGTCGGGCTGAATTATGCTCAGCACGCTGCCGAGAGCGGAATGGAGGTACCGGAAGAACCCGTTTTATTTTTCAAATCCACCACAGCCATCTGCGGCCCGAATGACGGCCTTGTGCTGCCGAAAGGCAGTGAAAAAACGGACTGGGAGGTTGAACTGGCCATTGTCATTGGCAAAAAGGCCCAGTACGCCAGAGAAGAAGAGGCCATGTCTCATATTGCCGGCTACGCCTTGCACAACGACTACAGCGAAAGGGCCTTCCAACTCGAAAGAGGCGGCCAGTGGGTAAAGGGGAAAAGCTGCGACACCTTTGCTCCCCTGGGGCCTTATCTGGTCACCGCCGACGAGGTTTCGAATCCGCACAATTTAGGTTTATGGCTGAAAGTCAATGGCAAACAGATGCAATCCGGAAATACTGCCGACCTCATTTTCAGCCTTCCTTTTCTGGTTCATTACATCAGCCGGTTCATGACGCTTCTCCCTGGAGACATCATTTCCACCGGCACCCCTTTCGGAGTCGGCCTGGGGCTCCATCCTCCACGCTACCTGAAACCGGGTGATGTTGTCGAGCTGGGCATTGACGGGCTGGGAAGCTCCAGGCAGCTCGTAAGAGCCTTTCGACAACCACCTCTGTAAAGCCATGCAAACGATGCCGGAAAGGGTTTCCCGGCTTTTCCCATCCAGCTTTTTTCTATTCTCAATATTATTGAGGAAAAGAAAAAGACATGGAACACCAGATCGGCCCAATGGCGTACATTCCGAACAGCGGGATCACAGAACAGCAGGTGAATTTTTATAAGGAACAGGGGTTTCTGATCGGCAGAGGCCTGTTATCGCCTGGCGAGATAGCAACATTGAGAGCGGAGGCGGTGGAAATATTTAAGGGGAACCGCGGCGAAGTGGAAGGCATCGTGCCGCCCGATGCGCAGGCTGATGCCTCGCAAATACTAAGCAGGTACACGGCCATTCATTTCCCGCACAAGATCTCTCCGGTGATCAGAGAAGCATTGGCGCATCCGGCCATCACCGGCGTCCTGCAGGCTACGGTCAGCCCCAACGTGAAGTGCATGCAGAGCATGCTGTTCGTCAAGGCTCCGGGCAAACCCGGCCAGGCCTGGCATCAGGATGAATACTACATTCCTACCCGCGACCGCTCGCTCATTGGCGCATGGATCGCTATCGACGACGCAGATTTGGAAAACGGCTGCCTCTGGATTATTCCGGGCTCGCACTGCGAGGGGTACATTCGCAACCGCGTTCCTTATGATGGCAACCAGTATGGAGACACTGACACTTGTGTATTGGCTCCCTATTCCGAGGCGGATGCCGTTCCGGTAGAAGTGCCCTCCGGGAGCATCGTCTTTTTTAACGGCTATCTCCTTCACCGGTCCCTGGCCAACAAATCCCGGGATCGGTTCCGCATGGCTCTGGTCAACCACTACATGAGCGCAGAATCCATGCTGCCCTGGGATCAGGACGGCAGCCTCGAGCCTCGGGAGGATATGCGGGACATCATCATGGTCGCCGGAGAAGACCCCTATGCCTACAAGGGCGTTGAAGACCTTTCCAAACCTTTCCTGCGTGCGGAAAAAGTGAATTTCAAGACACAGGGAATAAATTAAAACGGTTTGAAGATTTTATTCTTTTGCCCGCACTGGGGTTGTGAACACCTTCCGCTCGATGCCTTCCTGGATCAGGTAAAACAAGCGGGATATGACGGCGTGGAGATGAACATCCCCGTCGATCCGGGATTCGGTGCCCGTCTCAGGGAACTGCTGGAACAGAACGGCTTGCTGCTCATTGCCCAGCAGTATCTTCCGCCGGCGGCTGAAAGCCCGGAAGCGTACATCCAAAAGATGGAAGCCTACCTGGAGCGCCTGGCTACCTTCCGCCCGCTTTTCATCAACTCCCACACCGGCAAGGATTACTATGGCTTCGATACGAACTGCAAGATCATTGAAAGGGCGGAGGAAATCGGGGCAGGGGCAGGCATACCGGTATTGCACGAAACCCACCGGGGAAGGTTTAGTTTCAGTGCTTTCAGCATCCGGCCTTTTTTTGAAAAGTATCCCGAGATGCGCATAGCCGCCGATTTCTCCCACTGGTGTTGCGTTTCGGAAACTTACCTGGACGACCAACCGGATATCATGCAGGAGGCGATCCGGCGTAGCGGCCATATTCACGCCCGCGTCGGCCACACCGAGGGCCCGCAGGTGCCTCACCCGGAAGCGCCGGAATGGCAGGAGGCCCTGCATAAGCACCTGGAATGGTGGGATGCCATCATCGAATATCAAAAAGGGCTTGGTGCGGAGCAATTCACGATAAGCCCTGAATTTGGCGCCATTCCTTATCTGCCTACCCTACCGTTCACCAATCAGCCGGTAGCTGCCCAGTGGGATCTCAATGTCAGGATGATGGAGCTGCTTCGGGAACGTTACTTATCGGAAATTGAAAAAACGCACTCGAACAAATGAATACAAAATTAATGCAATCCTCTTCCCGATACCTTCTGCAGATTACCCTGGTCGCCACGCTCGGCGGCTTGCTCTTTGGCTACGATACAGCAGTCATCTCGGGCGCCATCATTTTTCTGAAAACGGAGTTTTCTCTGACCGCTATTCAGGAAGGCTGGGCAGTGAGCAGCGCCTTAATTGGCTGCGTTATTGGAGTAAGTATGGCGGGCTATCTAAGCGACCGTTTCGGCAGGCGCCCTGGGTTAATATTATCTGCTGCGCTGTTCCTGGTATCAGCCATAGGATCCGCCCTGCCGCAGAACCTGGATCAGTTTGTGGTCGCGCGCATGCTGGGCGGCATGGGTATCGGCGTGGCTTCCATGCTATCGCCGGTTTATATTGCAGAGATTGCTCCATCAAAGCTTAGAGGGAGGCTGGTGGCGCTCAACCAGTTTGCCATTATCACCGGCATGCTGGTGACGTATTTCGTCAATTGGGCGCTGGTGGATGTGCCCGGCAACTGGCGATGGATGCTGGGTTCTGAAGCCATTCCTGCCCTTGCTTTCCTGCTGCTGTTATTAAAGATTCCCGAGACGCCACGCTGGTTGTTTGTGCAAGGAGAGGAAGAAAAGGCCAGGGAAATTCTCAAAAAAATAGGCGGCGAAGGCTTCGCAACAACCGAGTTCATCAACATCAAAGCTACAGCCCACCTGCCGGAGCTTCGCCTGTCGGACCTCTGGCGGGGGCCATTGCGCAGGGCGCTCCTGATCGGGCTCGGCCTGGCCATCTTTCAGCAGATAACCGGCATCAACACCGTCCTCTATTATACACCCCGGATTTTTCTGGAAACCGGCTGGGCGGATACCAACAGCGCATTCGTAAGTACAATTGTGGTGGGCCTGGTCAGCATTATCTTCACCCTGTTTTCTATCTATTATATCGACCGCTGGGGCCGCCGGCCATTGTTGGCATTTTCCCTGGCAGGCATGGGGCTTTCTCTCTGTTTGCTGGGCTGGACATTTCTTTCCGGCACCTTCCCTCCCTTTGTTACCGTCCTGGCGCTCCTGGCTTACGTTGCCTTTTTTATGGTTGGATTGGGCCCCGGCTATTGGGTCGTTATCTCCGAGATCTTCCCGGGAGAACTACGAGGCAGAGCGGTTTCGATTGCAACCACCATGCTATGGGCCTCTACTTTTGCCATTTCCCTGAGCTTTCCGTTATTGCTGGAGTCGATCGGGGCCGCGCTTACTTTCTGGAGTTACGCAGCAGCCTGCCTGGCGGGGCTTATCTTTGTCGTTGCCTTTGTTCCGGAAACTAAAAACAAAAGCCTTGAAGAGATCCATGCTTTATGGGAACCTGAAGCCCAGGCAGAAAACCTTAAAACTGGGGAAACAATCGACGCAAAAGGCCAAGTCTTATGAATGGAGCGATTGCCCTTTTACTCTTTCTTTTCACAGCCGGGTTATCCACAGCACAGCCCGCCTTTTATCTCTCGGCTGAGGGCGATGACGCCGCCGACGGGCTCAGCCCCGCTACAGCCTGGAAGACCCTGCAAAAGGCCAACCTGGAAATGCACCGCCTGCAACCGGGGAGCCGCCTGCTGCTCCGGCGCGGCGACACCTTCTTCGGGGGGCTGGCGATCCCTGTTTCCGGCACGGAGGAAGAGCCGGTAACCATCTGCGCCTTCGGCGAAGGAGAACCTCCCGTCCTTACCGGCGCCATCTCGGTGCCGCCGGCCAGCTGGAAAGAATGGAGGGGCGGCATTTATGCTGCGCCCGTTTCAGAAGAAGTGCACTGGCTCCTTGCCGCTGATAAGTTCCTGACGCCCGCCCGCTTCCCCAACTCCGGCTTCCTGCGCTTTCCGGAAAGCAGCGAAGGCAAGTTTTCCAATCAGTTTAAGGACGCTTCGGGCCGGCCTGACGGCTACTGGGTGGAGTCCACCGTCCACCTGCGCGGGCACCGCTTTGTCTACCAGGAAAAACCGGTGATGGCGCACCACGACAGCACCGTCATCTTGTGGGGAAACGTTTACAGCCCGATCAAGGGTTTCGGCTATTTCTTTGACCACCACTTCATGGAACTGGATTCCGTTTCAGAATGGCATTATCAACTACAGTCCGGAATGGTATTTTATAAACCGGAAAAGCCAGAGGATCTGAACAATTGCCAGGCGGTTATCCAGAAAACAGGTATCCTCCTTCAGGGCGATCACCTGCACATCGAAGGGCTGTTTTTTGAATATTACAGCCAGTACGGCATTAAAGGAGATTATCGCAGAGACATAACCATCCAAAACTGCTCTTTCCGGCACATCAACGACCGGGCTGTCGACGTATCCAGAGGGCAACGGTGGGAGATCGCCGGAAACCGTTTCCGGGACATCCTGAACACCGCCATCCGCACAGGAGATTGCCGGGAGTTTAAAGTGAAGGAAAACGACATCCGGCGGGTGGCCCTGCAGCAAGGCCTGTTCCGCTTTCCCTTCGGCAGCGCCATATACGTAGGGGGAAGGGAAAGCAAAAACAACTATTTCGGCTATAACGTGATCGATTCCGTCGGGCGGCAGGGGTTTTACGTGAACGGAGAAGGGCACCTCATCGAAAAAAACCGCATTGCCAACACCATTATGTTCTCAGATGACGATGGCGCCATCAATTTGTACGGCGGAGGGGGCGTGATCGCCAGAGACATCGTGATCCGCGACAACTATATCGAGAACACCTTCGGCGAACTGGAATCGGTGGATACCTGGTACACCTGGCAAAAAGGCACAATGGATGTCGGCATTTACACCGACGACCTGTCCCAAAACATCCTCATCGAGGGCAACACCATCATCAACACCAATACCGGGGTGCTTATGCACAACAACCAGGGAGTCGTTCTGAGAAACAACACGATTTTCAAACCACGGGAGATGGGAGTGGATGTCAGAAACGACTGGATCATCAATGACTGGGAATTCATGAAAGACAACCGCCTGGAGGGAAATATCATCTATGTGGACGCAGCAGATGCCCATCCGCTCCAGGTATTTGATGAGAAAAACAACTGGAGGCGTTTCGCCACTTATGAAGGCAATACCCTGATCAACCCGGCGGGAAAAGAAGTGATACTGCGGGAATGGGTAGACAATGATTATTCTACCTACAAAGGCCAGGACAGGGAGTTTGCCGCAGAGGAGTGGAAGGCTATCCTGGCCGGCGGCGGCAATGCGGCTCCTTCGCGGGGCGCCGCCGCCCTTCCGTGGGAGGGGCGCAATTTCCGGGCGCTGATCATCAGCAACCCTTCCGATGTGCCGCTGACAAAAAGCCTGACGGCAGAAAATGGACGTGCCTACTACGATCTCGACGGCAAAGTTATCGAAGCCGTATCGCTGGCGCCCTGGCAGTCAGCGATCGTTTTGCTGGCGGGCCCTGATTGAAAAAGTAGTTTCAGTTTCATACAACGTTCACCTCGCTTGCCCGGCCCCTATGCACCGGGCAAGCATTTTCAAACGAATACCATGGCGACAAAAACCCTGAAGGTTCATCCGGCAGACAACATCGTCATAGCGCTGAGCCGGCTTGAAAAAGGAGAAAAGATTGCCTGGAATGGGCGGGAGGCTACGCTCATGGAACCCATCCCGGCAAAACATAAGTTCGCACAGGAGGAGATTCCCGACGGCGCGCCCGTCATCATGTACGGGGTAGAAGTAGGCAGGGCGGTTCAGTCCATTGCCAAAGGCGCCAGGATAACTACTGAGAACACCCGGCATTCGGCGAGCGGTTATGAGGCAAAGGCCGGCGGCAGGGAGTGGGCCCCGCCCGATGTCTCCCGGTTCCGCAACCGCACTTTTATGGGCTACCACCGGGCGGACGGGCGGGCCGGAACCATGAACTACTGGCTGGTGGCGCCGCTGGTTTTCTGCGAAAACCGCAATATCGCGATCATCCGGTCTTCCATGCTCGAACAACTGGGCTACACGTTCGAAAAAGATTATGCGGCCGACATCCACAAGCTGGTGCGCCTTTACCGCAGCGGGGCGGGCAGAGAGGAACTTTTAGCCGAAAACATCATTCGAAAGCCTTCCGACATGAAGGCTTTTCAAATTTTCCCGAATATCGACGGCATCAAATTCCTGACGCACGAAGGCGGCTGCGGGGGTACGCGGCAGGACAGCGAAACGCTGTGCCGGTTGCTGGCCGGTTATATCACCCACCCCAACGTTGCCGGGGCGACTATTCTGAGCCTTGGATGCCAGAATGCGCAATTTAAGTTGCTGGAAAATGCCATTGCCGAATTCGCCCCGGGGTTCAGCAAACCGCTCATCGTCATGGAGCAGCAACAAAGCCGGTCGGAACGGGCGTTCATTGCCGAAACAGTCAAACAGACATTTGTCGGCCTGATGGATGCCAATGAGGCAAAGCGGTCGCCTGCGCCACTCAGCCACCTTGCCCTGGGGCTGGAATGCGGCGGGTCGGACGGGTTCTCCGGCATCTCGGCCAACCCGGCGCTGGGCTACGCCTCCGACCTGCTGGTAGCCCTGGGAGGAACCGCCATCCTCTCCGAATTCCCCGAACTAAACGGAGTCGAACAGGAACTGGCGGGCCGCTGTGTGAACGACAGCCTGGCCAGGAAGTTCTCTCATCTCATGGAAACCTATTCCAAACGGGCCAAACAAGCCGGTTCCGGCTTCGAAATGAACCCCTCCCCCGGCAATATCCGCGACGGGCTGATCACCGATGCCATGAAATCGGCAGGCGCAGCAAAAAAGGGAGGCACGTCGCCGGTTGTGGATGTGCTGGACTACACCGAGCAGGCGGTAAAACCAGGGCTCAACCTGCTTTGCACCCCCGGCAACGATGTGGAAAGCACGACCGGGCTGGCAGGTTCGGGCGCCACGCTTATCGCCTTTACCACCGGCCTGGGAACCCCCACGGGCAACCCCATTGCGCCGACTGTGAAGATATCCTCCAATACCGCCCTGGCCGAACGCATGCCCGACATCATCGACTTCAATGCCGGGACGATTATCGATGGGAAAGACACCATCGAATCCAAAGGGGAGGAACTACTGGAATTGTTCATCCAGGTAGCCAGCGGAGAAAAAATGCCCAGGGCGGTAAGCCTTGGGCAGGATGATTTTATACCCTGGAAAAGGGGCGTCTCTCTTTAAACAGAAATCAACCAACCGCTATTCATTTGACGAAAGTGTCAGCGCCTGATAGGCCTTTACATCCAGGATGCCGAAAAAGGCGCCCATTTCCGGTTTGGTTTGAAGGACGCCTGCGGCTTTCTGAAAATCTTCGATGCTTTTCCAGCCGATCAGCACTACCCTGGCGCCGGTTTGCAGGTCCACGAATTCTTTGTCAAACAGGTATCCGTCCTGTTGGGCGATCAAATCGAAGAAGGCTTTCCTGGCGCCGGGAAATTGATCTTCCATGCCGGCTTTGGGGCTTCTTACCGCTACCTCCAGCACATTGCCTTGCCCAATGTGATCTTCAAGCTTGAAGTAACTGCCGTCTTCGGCCTGCACCGCCACGAACGATTTCATGTCGAAGGCGGAAAAGAAATCTGCGGCTTCCGGCGACTGCATCAACCTGTCGGCAATGCGCTGCATCGC
>JAGFJD010000349.1 GCA_024102975.1 Phaeodactylibacter sp.
AAAACTCACGTAGCTCCGGCTATGCTCCCCGACACTCTGTGTACGGGGCAGGCTGTTTTTTCTTCCTTGATTAAGTCCAAAATAACTTCGCCTAAGCAACCATTTATTTAAGTTTTCATGTACTAGACATTTTTCTGGACACAGAGTACGCAGAGAAGGCACAGAGCCACACAAAAGCTTGATTATCAATGGAAAAAACTCCGTGTACTCTGTGTTGGCCTCAGTGTTCTCTGTGTCCAAAACCATTTTGTCCAGTGGTGTGCCGCTCCATCCTCTCCGCACACCGTACACCGCTACCCTACCCTTCTCCCCCCCGCAAAGCCTCCACCACATTCATCCTGGACATGCGGTAGGCCGGGATCACGCCGGAGAGGATGCCGAAGGCCAGGCAGGCGCCCAGGCCGGCCAGCAGCACCGGGAGGCTGACCCTCAGGTCGGCGCCGGGGATCAGCCCGCTTTCGTTGAAAATCCGGAGGACGATGGCTGCCAGCAGGACGGCGATGCCCCCGCCCAGCAGGGTGATGAATATATTTTCGATAAGAAACTGCACCACCAGCTTGCCGGAGGAAGCCCCGAAGGCTTTGCGGATGCCGATCTCCGAAGAGCGTTCCATGATGCGGCTGACGTTGAGGTTGACCAGGTTGATGGCCGGCAGCAGCATGAACAGCAGCAGGAAGATGGCGATGACGGAGTAAAAAACCCCGGTTGAGCCCAGGTCAATTAAGCCCAGGTTGAGGAAGTACTCCAGATAGGTACGCGCTTCCGAATCCAGTTGTTTGAAAGCGAAGCCTTCGTCTTCCATCGGCAGTTCGATCTTGCCGAGCGCATGCTGGTACTCCTCCCGGATGCGGGGAAAATCCGCCGGGTTCTTCGCCATCAGGATGCCGATATAATTGCCGATCAGCCCTTTGCCCCCCGCCTGGCTCTTGCCCACCGTGTAGGGCAGGTACACATCGCCGGCCACCATCAGGCGGGTGATGGGCACGTCGCGCACCACGCCGATGACGCGGTAGGATACGTTTTCGATCGTAATGGATTGCCCGGCTGCCGGGAACCCTTCGCCGAAGTAATCGTCCCGCGTCTGTTCGCTGATGACCGCCACGTAATCGCCGTTGCGGATGTGCGCCTCGTTGTAGGGTTTGCCTTCCAGGAAATCGAAGGCCGTGACAGACCAGAAATTCGGGTCGGTAAACTTCAGGTTCAGCTTCAGCCGCCGGTTGCCTACGTAGGCGTTGGCAAAGCTGGGCAGGGAAGCCACGGCGACCATCTCCGGCGTCTCCATGGGCTGCACATACGTCTTCAGGAAATGATAACTCGGCGGGCCCATGCGGTGCGACTGCTCATCGGGGTTCCAGCAGTCCAGCATGCCCACGTAGAGGCAGCGCCCCCGGTTCACGTCCGGGTAGTGCGGCGCGATGAGGTGGTCCAGGAAGGCCGACAGGGCCAGCACCACCAGCAGGGTGAATACGATGCCGAAAAGGCTCACAAAGGTAAAGAACCGGTTGCGGCCGAGTACTTTGAGCGTGATTTTTAAATAGTTCTGCAGCATGGTTTTTTTTGTTTGTGAAAAAGTGTAAGCGTTTAAAAGCGTAATGGTGTGGGTGGCAGCCTACAACAAGGACCTTTACACCTTTACACTTTTACACCTTTACACATTTACACATTCACACCTTTACACATTCACACATTCACACATTCACACATTCACCCCACCTGGCTTCCGTCGAACAGCCGGACCAGGCGGTTGGTGCGCCGGGCCATGCTTTCATCGTGGGTGACCATGACGATGGTGGTTTCAGAATCCTTGTTGAGGCGCAGCAGGATGTCCATGACCTCATTGCCCATGACGGAATCGAGGTTTCCGGTAGGCTCATCGGCCAGGAGGATATTGGGCCGGCCGACGATGGCGCGGGCGATGGCGACGCGCTGCTTCTGCCCGCCGGAGAGCTGCGTCGGGAAGTGGAACATGCGGTTGCTCAGGCCAACGCTGCCCAGGGCTTCTTCGGCAAGGCGGCGGCGCTCCCGGGCCGACACTTTCCGGTACAGGAGGGGCAGCTCCACATTGTCCACCACCGACAAGTCGTTGATGAGGTGGAAGCTCTGGAAGACAAAGCCGATCTTTTCGTTGCGCAGCCGCGCCAGTTCCTTGTCCGAAAAATGGCGGACCGGCGTGCCGCCGATCTCCACCGACCCCTTGCTCGGCTCGTCGAGCAACCCGATGATGTTGAGCAGGGTACTCTTGCCGCAGCCCGACGGCCCCATGACGGAGAGGAATTCTCCCCGCCTCACCTGGAGGTTGATGTTGTTGAGGGCCAGGGTTTCCACCGTTTTGGTGCGGTACACTTTTTCTACCTGACTTAAGCTGATCATATCTTATGTGGTTGTTGCTGTTGTGAAATTCTGTTTCAAAAATGGGCCGTCTCCGGAAAACGCGGCCGGCTTTACCGCTCAAAGTCAAACAACGTCAGGCTGCGGAGGCTGTAGTATGCCAGCCAGAAGGAGCGCAGGGCCTGGATGTAATCCCGCCGGGCGAAGTCCTTCTCCTGGAGGGCCAGGTTGAGGTCGGTAATGCTGAGGCCCGCCAGGATGAAGCGTTTTTTGGCGATGCTGTATCGTTCCCGGGCGATCTGGTCGGCCTGGTAGCTGAGTTCCAGCTGGTCGCGCAGCATGTTGTACAGCTTGGTTTGGGTGCGGATTTCCTGTTCAAAGGTCACCTTGTCCTGTTCGATAGAAGCCTCGGCGAGTTCCTGGTTGGCGCGGGCCGTTGCCCGGCGGGAGGAGGTCCTGCCCCAGTCGACGATCGGGATGGAAAACTGCAGCCGCACCGTTTCATAATCCTGCGGCTGCTGATAGATTTCGCCGAAGCGGCCGGCGCGGTTCGACAGGCCGAAGCTGGCCGACAGGGCAGCATCGATGCCCGTTTCGCCGCGGGCGCGCGCCACGGCCTGCTGCGCCTGGAGGCGGCGCCGTTCGAAGCCGGCCACCTCCGGGCGGCTGGCCCAGGCCAGCTTCAGGGCCTGTTCCTCGTCGGCCTTCACGGCCGGGATGTCGTCGGGAATGCCGAGCCTAAGCGGTTGCTCCTCCCGGATGCCGACATAAGCGCGCAGGGCGAGCCGGGCGGCCTCCAGGCCCTGCCGGGCGGAAGCGACATCCTTGCGGGCATTGAGGACGCCGAGCTGCAGCTGCAGCAGGTCGTTGCGGGACAACAGCCCCAGCGCTTCGCGCTCCAGGGCTATTTTAAAGATGGTATCGTTGCCCGCCAGGTTAGCCTGTGCCATTTCCAGGTTGACCTGCGCCAGCAGGAGGTCGAAATACAGGGCGGTGGCCTCCACGGCAATCTCCTCGCGGGCCTGCAGGTACTGCTGCTGGCTCTCGCGGTAGCGCAGGGGCTCGATCTGCTTGTCCCACTTCAGCTCATTATACCCGAACAACGGCTGCCTGAACCCGATGGCAAACGGCTGGCCGCTGTAGATGGCCTTATCGCGGTCGAAATCGTCGAAGCGCTGAACCACCGTATTCACAAAAACTTCGCCGCCAGTCGCTGCCACCGACTGGCTCAGCCCCAGGCGGATATCTGAATTGTTGACCGTCACCGACTGGAACTCGACCGTCCCGTCGGGTTGCACGACTTCCCTGAATTCGCGGGTAAAGTCCGGCAGGTTGCCCATCAGCAGCAACTGCGGGCGCAGGGCCGCCTGGAAGGCCCGCCACTCCCAGTAGCGGGTGTCCATCGCCGTTTTTGCCTGCCGCACCGCGATCGACTGTTCCTGCGCCAGGGCCACCAGTTGGGCCAGCGACAGCTGCTCGTCCTGTGCCCCGGCCCGGCCGGGCATCAGCAGGCAAAGCAAGAAGAAAATGGCAAGATGGTTGTATGGTTTCATTGTTTCATTGTTTCATGGTTTCATGGTTTCATGGGGCCAATGAAGCCATGAACCCGTGCAAGCATGATCCCATCTGTTCACTCCCTGACCCTCAGCTCCTTCAGGTGTTCGTAATCGCTCATATCCGAGATGATGACCTGCTCGCCGGGCAGGACGCCCTCTTCCAGTTCGACGAAGTCGAAGTTGGACAGGCCGACGGGGATGGTCCGGCGGCGGGCGCGATCGCCTTCCAGGATAAAGAGTTCCTGGCGGCGCTGCCCGTTGAATGCCGGCCCGTTGGCCACGCGCACCACGTCGGGGCGGCTGCCGGTGACGATGAAAATCTCGGTGCGCAGGTTGGGGCGCAGCATGGGGTGGCTGGGGTTTTCCAGGCTCACGTCGAAGGCCAGCACGTCGTTTTCCACGGTGGGGCGAATGTTGATGATGGCGCCGATGAGCAGGCTGTCGTTGATGCGCACCTGCACCGGCATGCCCACCTGGACGCGGCTGGCGTACAGTTCCGAGACGCTGCCCTCCAGCCGGTAGGCGCCCAGGCCGGCCACCTTGCTCAAAGGTTCCCCTTCGCGGGCGGCGGCGCCCACCTGTTTGTTGATCCAGGTGACTACTCCCGGCCGGCGGGCGGCGAGCACTGCCTGGGCCAGCTTGCTCTTCTGTTCCAGCAGGCGGCGCTCCTGGATTTGAGCTTCCAGTTCGCTTTCCCGCAGCTCCGCCTCTATCGACTGTTGTTTGGTTTTCAATTCATTTTCCAGCTGGCGCTTTTCCAGGCGGGCGATGCGCAGCTCCAGCTCTGCCTGTTCCACCTGTTCCTGCGTGGCGCCGCCGACCTGCTTCAGGCGCCGCGCATTGTCCAGGGCGGCTTCCAGGCTGCTGATGCCTAACGCCTTGATGCTGTCGCGCACCTGCAGGTCGAACAGGCTGCGGGCCAGTTCGAGGCGCAGTTTGCGGATGCTGTTGCGCCTGAGCGCCAGCTCGTCCTCCAGGCGGCCCGCTTCCGCCTCCAGGGCGGCCTGGTCGAGCACCAGCAGGGGCTGGCCGGCCGCTACCACCGTCCCTTCCGACACCAGCACCTGCTGTATGTCTGCCGTTACCGGAGCGGTGATCACCTCTTCGAACTCCGGTAGCACCAGCCCGGTAGCCGCCAGCGTCTGGATAACCGCCCCGCGCCCGGCCACCGCCGTCCGAACCTGCGCCTTCCGGATACTCGTGCTCAGAGAATGCCGGAAGGCCAGCAACGCTGCGGCCAGCAAAACCAGGCCCGCCAGCCAGCCGGCCAGGCGCTTCCAGAAACGCCGCCGTTGAATCGTGAGGGATACTGCTCGGTCCATATTCAGGTTATTGTTTTAGAACTACCGGAGTTTGCAGCCTGGCGCCTTCGGGGCTACAGGCATTTGGCATCTCCAATAGTATGATCCAATCGGCATGCCAAATATCAAAACCCTGAAAATCAACATCTTAAATAAAAATCCCTGATAAAAAAGCGTCCGATACCGGACAAGGTGTCCGGTTCCCGGACGCGCCGCCTTCAGGCGGTGCGTATATGCCGGAAAAGCTGGTGCAGCAGGAACGAAGTTCGGGGGCAATTATTGATTATTGGTAACTGTTTAGGTATTTTGTTTAACCACATAGGACACATAGCGTTTTCACAGTAGAGCACATAGACTGCGGCTACTGTGGCCTATGTGAACTGCCTGATGTGGCCTATGTGGTAAATAGTTACGATTATTGCGCCTGACATCGGGGTATCCGTCTAAGGGCCCGGAGAAGAATAACTTCTCCATTTGATCCGGCTGTTTTTCCGCCAGGCTGCGTTGCGGGATCGGTTGCGTAGCCCTGCTATGCGCCCTCCCCGCGCCTTGCCTGGCGAAAAAACAGCTCGCCTGAAATGGGGAACTTATTTTTCTCCGGCCCCTAAGTTTGGACAGCAGAAAGGGGAAAGCCGAGCGGAGTCTAGGCCGAGCGTGTGCAGGAGGCATGGAGTGTCCAACATTAGACGGGGAGCCTTAACAGCATGTTGCTCTTCATACTACTTGCCAGAGGCACCAGGGCAAACCGGATGGACAGGATAGCCTGGCGGGCGGGAGGGGGAAAACCCCAAAAAAATTAAAAAAAAATTTCTGGTCGCAAAACTCTGATTTTCAAAATTTTATTAGTCGCCAACTGCTTCTCTTTCCAATTTTTCTTCCTTTTCCGTTATGGAATTTTTCGATTTCCGCGACAATACTTATAGAAGGACATTTAAACTAAACGATCCGGAAAAAACCTGAAACCATGAGAAACGATGTATTAAACAGGCTAACCTTCCTGGCGCTGTTTTGCAGCCCGGTCCTCCTCCCGGCCCAGTATCCCGGCGCGCTGGTCATTTCCGAATACATGGCCAACTCAGAAGAAGTGCCCAACGACCAGGGGGAATATATAGAGTTGTACAACACGGCTTCCTACCCGATCAACCTGGGCGGTTGCGTCATTCAGGACAACAGCGGCCTGTCCGTCACCATACAGGGGAATGTATACGTTCAGCCCGGGGAATTTGCGGTAGTGGGTGCCAGCGCGGTGCCCTACGCCGTTTATTATTACCCGTCGTCTCCGCCGCCGTTCAGCCTCAACAATACCGGCGGCGACCAGATCACCGTCACCTGCGGGGGGATGCTCATGGCGGCCACCAGCTATTCCGCCAACCAGCCCGCCGGGTTCTCCATGGAACTGTCCGATACCGGAGCGCACAGCAACGGCGTCACTCAGGAATCGAGCTACCAGCCCAGTTCCACCCCTTTCCGGTACAACGGCGTCAGTACCATCGACTACGGCTCGCCCGGCCATGCCGGCAGCACTTATGTACTGCCGGTAGAGCTCAGCCGCTTCGAGGCCCGGCCGGCAGGCAGGCAGGTGCTGCTGGAGTGGAGCACCCTCACGGAATCCAACAACAGCCACTTCGTGGTGGAACACAGCACGGACGGCAAGCCGTTCCTGCCCGCCGGCCGGGTCAGCGGCGCCGGCAACAGCCAGGGGGCGCGCTCCTATCAGTTTCTCCACCCGGACCCCGAGCCCGGGCTGAACTACTACCGCCTGCAACAGGTCGACTTCGACCGGACGGCTTCGTATTCCGAAATCATAACCGTTGAAGTTCCGGCAAAGGACAACAGCCTCCAGCTCTACCCGACGGCTGTGGACAATACCCTGACGATCGAATGGCAACAGGCGCCCCGGCAGCCCCTGCGGCTCACCATCTTCGACCTCAGCGGCAAGGTGGCCACCAGCCTGGAGATGACAACAGAAGGGCGCCAGGCGCAGTTGTCGGTAGGCCACCTGCCGCCGGGGACGTACGTGATTTCCGTCCCCCAGGCCCGGGAAATACAGCAGGCCCGCTTTTTCAAAAAATAAAAGATGTTGGTTTTTACTCTTGCACGCCTGAGTCGGCCCTCCGGGGCCGGCTCGTTTCACCAGCGCACTACTTGGCTATAGAGCTTGTTTTGTTCCTGACAAAACCACGCGTTCGCCAGTATAAAACAAAGAACAGGTTTCCCCGGAAACCAAAGATGTTGGTTATTCTCTTGCGCATTTGGGCTGGCCCTCCGGGGCCGGCCGCTTTTCCCGGCCCGGGCCCGAAAAGCAGCCTCCCGCTTCGGTTTTGCGCTCCGGCGCCCCCCTTTCCCCAGCCCCTCCCCTACACGGGAGCGCACCGCCCCGGATGCCGCCCTTTCAAAAAAAAGCGGATTTATCATGGATTTTTCCCCAATATTCATTAAAATTGCGCCATAAAGAACCCAATAATTGAGCAAAAAAAATGCTCAAAACCCTTTTCAAAGTCCTGCCGTAAAAACCCTGCTTCCTGTTGAGAATCCGAAAAACGAACCTCCACAGCCGCCAAAGGCTATTCTTTGAGTAATTTTTTTACCCAAAAATGATCGAGACCCTCATTTCTTCCAAGACCCGTATCAAGCTGCTGATGAAGTTTTTCATCAACAGCCACACGACGGCCTACCTGCGAAGCCTGGAGAGCGAGTTCGGAGAATCCTCCAATGCCATCCGCGTGGAGCTCAACCGGCTCGAACAGGCGGGGATGCTGGTGTCTCAGATGAACGGCAACAAAAAAATCTTCCGGGCCAATACGGGCCACCCCCTGTTCCGGGAAATCCACAACATCCTGCTCAAACAGATCGGGCTGGACCGGGTCATCGAGAACGTGGTCGAACGCCTGGGCGAGGTCGAACAGGTCTTCCTGACCGGAGAGTTCTCCCAGGGGATCGACAGCCAGATCATCGACCTCATCCTGGTCGGCAATATCGACCGGAACTACCTCATCCAGCTGATCGAAAAAGCGGAAACCCTGGTCAGAAGAAAGATCCGGTACCTGATCTACAACGCGGAAGAGTTTGAAAAAATGGACATCGATACGTTTGAGCCCCGGCCGCTGTTGTTGTGGTCGAGGGGGTGAGGGGGAGACGGGGGAGATGGGGGAGATGGGGAGAGAGGGGGGGGATGGGGGAGAGGGGGGGAATGGGAGGGAGGAGAGAGAAGGGGGGACGGGCGGATATGGAGCAAAAGAGTGAGACGGAGGAACATGCAAAAGCAGGATAGAATAAAAAATGACTAGAAACAGTGCGGCAAA
>JAGFJD010000357.1 GCA_024102975.1 Phaeodactylibacter sp.
CATGCTGTCGCCGTTGATTTCGAAGGCGACCAGTTTCCCGTCCAGGCCGGGGATGGAGAATTTCTGCAGGTTATCCAGGAATTCGCGGTCCTGGTGTTCCAGGGCATAACCGGCCATGGCCCTTTCCGGCACGAGCATGATGTTTTCCCGGCCGCCGCGCTGCCTTTCGCTCAGGGGGCGCGCCGGGATTTCTCCTTCCACACCGTACCCTTCCAGGAACATATCTTCCTCGATCCCGAAGACGAAGTTGGCGTTGATACCGTAGATTTCAAACAAGCTGGTGAGCTGGTCGACGGTAATGTTGCGCTGGCCTTTGAGGATGCTGTTGATCACGTGGTTGTACGTCCCCAGTTTCTTGGCGATATCCGATTTGCCTTTAATGAAATTGTGTTTCTCCAACTCGTGATACACCTTCCTAAAGCGCTCATTTACAATGTTATCTGAAAAATTTCCCATTTTTGAATAAAAATGTTTTGAAAAAAGTTGATAACAAACAACTTTTTGTTTTATATTTGTAGCCAACAGGTTTGTTGACAACAAGGAAATGTAATTTCGCAGCTAAAGATACAAAAAGTTTCTCAAAAAATAAAGGTTTATGTACACCGACCGGTTAGATCATACGCAAATCCGCCCGAAAAAGGAACAGGGCAGCCGCCTTTCCCGGCAGGCCCGGCATATCCGCCGGGGCAGCGGCGGCATTCACCTTGAGGATATTACCCTGAGCGACATCCTGCACAAACTGTGGCTGGGGCTGAGCAAACTGCTGGTCGCCCTCCGGTACCAGTTTCACCGCCGGACTGCCGGGGTGTTCAGCAACGTCAGGCTCCCGTGGTACAAAATCGCCGGGATCGCCATCGTCCTGCTCATCGTCACCAAGAAGGACATCCAGTTCTCCATCAATATGAAAGCGCCGCTCTCCGGCCTGGCCGAAAGCAACAGCAGCCAGATGAACCTGGCACAGCCCATCGCCCTCCGGGCACCGGGTGCCGTTCAGATTGACGAACAACGGGCGCACGCCTATATCAAGCGCTTCAGCAAAGTGGCCGCCGCCGAAATGGAGAAGTTCGGCATGCCGGCCAGCGTCAAAATGGCCCAGGCCCTGCTCGAAAGCCTGGCCGGAGAACACCCCCGGGCCCGACAGGCCAACAACCACTTCGGCGAGCCCCTGTCCGGCAAGCATTTCAACAGCGCATGGGAGAACTGGAGGGCACACAGCCTCCTGCTCCGGAACGAATACCCCGGCCTCTTCGACGCCGGATCCAACTACAAACAGTGGGCCAGAGCCCTCGAAAAGTCCGGGTACTCCAACGACCATCAGTACGGCAGCCGGCTGATCGAAATCATCGAAAAATTCCGGCTGTATAACCTGGACCAGTTTTGATTCTCTTTTCCTCTTCTATAAGTGGTTTTCTCAAATTTGTTCCGGGGGCCGTCTTGACGCATTCAAGGCGGCCTTGCTTTTGTAACGCTGCACGACAGATTGCACAGAAGGTGCCGTCCGGAAAAAACAATGGCCAACCCGCTGGTGTTGGAAACAAACAACGAACAACAAACAACCGGCAACCCTGCAAAACCCTCTCCGCATGAGCCAACCTCCAGGTTTCCACTACACCTTCTCTCCGGGCATACAGTGCCTGATCCCTTTATTGTATGCCGCCTGGGCCGACCGGGTGCTCACCCCTTCCGAAATCGGGTTCCTGAAAGAAAAGGCGGCGCAGGCCGGCTTCCTGACCGAAGCGGACAAGGCAGCCCTGCTGCAGTGGGCCAACCCCCGGCGCCCGCCTTCCGCCCAGTTGTTCAAATTCTGGGAGATCGAGCTGCGGCGGGCTGCCGCCCGTTTCCCGGAAGGAGCCTCCCCTACCCTGGCCGCCCTGGGCATCACCATGGCGGAATGGGCCGCCCAAAACAGCCCGGGGCCGGATGCCGGCCAGTGGGCGTCGCCCTCGTTTCGGGCCCAGTTGGAGGAGCTGGAAGAACACCTGGGCAGCATCGGCATCGAAACCTACCGCTGGCTCTTTCCCACCTCCGCTCCCTGGCAGGAGAAGGCAGAACAATCTCAGGCCGGATTTTCCCCTTCAGAAATGATGATGTACCTCGACGGCGCTCATGCCGGGCTCGCCAACCGCATGCGCATTCTGCTGAAAGACCCTTCCTTTCAAAACCCAAACCCGTGGGACAAGGAGGCCTACCGCCAGAAAGTGCTGGACTGGGTGGCCCTGTTGGCCGAACAGGGGCTGGGCGCTCTGAGCTTCCCTGCTCAATATGGAGGGCAGGACGATATGGGCGCCTACGCCACGGCTTTCGAAATGCTCGGTTATCACGACCTCAGCCTGACCGTAAAGTTCGGCGTGCAGTTCGGCCTGTTCGGGGGCAGCGTACACCAGCTGGGCACAGAACCCCACCACCGCCGCTACCTGAAAGCCATCGGCCGGGGAGAATTGCTGGGCTGCTTCGCCATGACCGAAACCGGCCACGGCTCCAACGTGCGGGGGCTGGAAACGACAGCGGTCTACCTGCCCGGCACACAGGAGTTTCTCGTCCACACGCCTCATGATGATGCCGGCAAGGAATACATCGGCAATGCCCTGCACGGCAGCCTCGCCACCGTCTTCGCCCAGCTGATCGTCGGCGGGGAAAACCATGGCGTACATGCCCTCGTGGTTCCGTTGCGCGACGAGGAGGGACGGCTGCTCCCCGGCATCCGGATTGAAGACTGCGGCTACAAAATGGGGCTTAACGGGGTGGACAACGGCCGCATCTGGTTAGACCAGGTCCGCGTACCGAGGGAAAACCTGCTGAACCGCTTCGGGGACGTCAGCCCGGAGGGGCAGTACAGCAGCCCCATCGAGAACCCGTCCCGCCGCTTCTTCACCATGCTGGGCACCCTGGTCGGCGGCCGGGTGTGCGTGCCCCGGGCAGGGCTCAGCGCCGCCAAAGCCGGCCTGGCCATTGCCGTGAAGTACGCCCTGAAACGGCGGCAGTTCGCGCCCAGCTTCCACGAACCGGAAACCCTGCTGCTCGATTACCCCAGCCACCAGCGGCGGCTAATGCCCCTGCTGGCCAGGGCCTACGCCCTGCACTTCGCCCTCCGGTACCTCACCGAAAGATACCTGCGCCGCAGCCCCGATGACATCCGCGAGATAGAGGCCATGGCCGCAGCCCTCAAAGCACACGCTACCTGGTTCACCACCGCCTGCCTCCAGGAATGCCGGGAAGCGTGCGGCGGCAAGGGCTACCTCTCGGAAAACCGGTTTGACAGCCTGAAGGCCGACACCGACGTGTTCACTACTTTCGAAGGGGATAATACCGTCCTGATGCAACTGGTGGCCAAAGGCGTACTCTCCGAATTCCGCAAGGAGTTCAGCGAGGAAGGCAATACGGCCGTCCTGCGGTACCTGGCCGGAAGGGCCGTCACCGCCTTGTCGGAACTCAACCCGATCGTCATCCGCAATGCCGGCCGCAACCACCTGCTGGATGAGGAATTTCACCTGAACGCTTTCCGCTTCCGGGAGCGCCGCCTGCTGGAAACCCTGGCGCAGCGCATCCGCGGCTGGGTCCGGGAAGGCCGCAGCGCCCATCAGGCCGCCATGAAATGCCAGACGCACATGATCGCCCTGGGCGAGGCCTATGCTGAACGGCTGGCTCTGGAGCAGTTTGCCGAAGCCGCGAGCAAAGCGGCAGATAAAGGGGTAAAAGCGGCATTGCAGCGCCTCTGCCGGCTCTATGCCCTCCATACCATCGAACACCATAAAGGGTGGTACCTGGAAAACGACTATATCTCAGGCGGAAAAAGCAAAGCTATTCGCCGCCTCGTAGAGGAATACTGCGGCGCTGTGCGGCAGGACGCCGGGGCACTGGTGGATGCCTTCGCCATTTCGCCGGAAAGCCTGCGGGCAGAGGTAGTAGACGGAAGAAAGTGAATGTGCCGGATTTTGCAACTTAATCCACCACTAAAACCGGAAAAAAGCCGTTATTAAGTAATATTTTCAGATTGGCGGCGGCGGATAAACATCCCTTTCCGCTTTGCCATAGAAGAGAACCTTAAAATCACCGGAATTATGAGGAACATCTTTGTGACTGCCCTTGTCGCGCTGATCAGCAGTGCGTTTTCTTTTTTCCTTTTCCAAAATTACTACGTGCCGACGACACCGCCGCCGACAGACCAGCTACCGCCGGCACGGCTGGTGGACCACGGAGAGGCACCCGTCAACACCAACCCGAGGGCATGGGCACAGGTTCCTCCTGCTGACTTTGTCGCCACCTCCAAGCTGGTCACCGCTGCGGTGGTAAACATCAATACCCTGAGCGCAAGCGGTTACCGCATATCCTCCGGCTCGGGGGTCCTCATTTCGACCGACGGTTACATCATCACCAACCACCATGTAGTGGAAGACGGGTCCAAATTCGAGATCACCCTCTCCGACAAACGCAAGATGGAAGCAGCGGTGGTAGGCTCCGACCCTACGACGGACCTGGCGCTGCTGAAGGTGGAGGCCCGCAACTTCCGGCCCCTCGCCTACGGAGATTCCGACAAAGTGGAGGTTGGCCAGTGGGTCATGGCCGTGGGCAACCCGTTCAACCTCTCCTCGACCGTCACCGCCGGCATCGTGAGCGCCAAAGCCCGCAATATCAATATCCTGCGGGGCTCCTACGCCATCGAATCCTTCATTCAGACCGACGCAGTGGTCAACCCCGGCAACAGCGGCGGCGCCCTGGTCAATGAGCAGGGGGAACTGATCGGCATCAATACGGCCATCATCAGCGAGTCGGGCGGTTACGAAGGCTACTCCTTCGCCATCCCTGCCAACCTGGTCCGCAAAGTCATCCGCGACATCCGGGAGTTCGGGGAGGTGCAGCGGGCCGTCCTGGGCGTGGGCATCGCCGACGTGACCGACGAGCTGGCAGCCGACCTGGCGCTGCCGGTGGTCGCCGGCGTACACATCACCAGCGTGAGCCAGGAGAGCAGCGCCGCCGAAGCCGGCCTGCGCTCCGACGACGTCATCGTCAGCATCAACGGCGTCAGGACCAACTCGGTGCCCGAGCTGCAGGAACAGGTGGCCCTTTTCCGCCCCGGCGACCGCATCAGCCTGGAGTTCTACCGCGAAGGGCGCAAGTACCGGCGGGATAACATCACGCTGAAAAGCCTGAGCAATGCTGTTTCTTCGTTCCGGCGCTGAAAGATTCAGTCAAATATATTATCCCTCCATTCGGGCCAGCAAGCTTGGAGGCTGAAACCTCCAGGCAGAAGGAACATTGCCTTTTTGGAGGCTGAAGAGGCGGGGGGTATAAAATCCATATTTTAACGTGATTTCTAGGGCACCAACGCCTTAAACAACAGGCTCTGCTCGTCCCCCGTCAGTGCATAATCGCACCCGGCCGGCACGAAAAAAGCCTCGCCTCTGGAATAGGCGCGCCCGTCGCCTCCTGTACGCACCCTGCCGCTGATAACCAGCACGATCTCCGGCCCTTCCGGCGCCGGCGGCTGGTACCGCTGCCCCCTGGAAAGCCGGATGCGGTTGAGCTGAAAATCCGGCGCGGGGGTGCGGTAAGCCCATTCGGCATCAGATACCGGTTCTCCCTTCAGGATATGGGGTTCGACCGGGCCGAACACCAGGTGGCGGAGCAGCTCCGGCACGTCCACATGCTTGATGGTCAGGCCGCCGCGGAAGACGTTGTCGGAGTTGGCCATCAGCTCTACATTTACTCCCTCCAGATAGGCGTGCGGGATGCCGGCGCCCTGGTAGATGCCCTCTCCCGGCATGACCTTCACCAGGTTGAAGAAAAAGATGGAAAACACGCCGCGGTCGTAGTGGCCGCCGTCGAGCATGTGGTTGTCGAAAGCCTGCATGGCCCAGTACTCGGGCTGCGATTTGGGCAGCTCGCCGGCTTCCGCCAGGGGGCGGAGGCGTTTGGCCATGGGTTCCAGCAGGCGGTCCACTTCCTCCTGCGGCATCTCCATGACGGCCTTGTACAGCTCAAAGATGCTGCGCCCGGCAAAATGGGGCTGCAGGCCGGCAAACTCCGGCACTTCGGCCAGGCAGCGGGCGATGGCCTCTTCGCTGCGGAAGCCGTGCAACAGCCAGAACTCGGTAAGGGCGACCATCACTTCCGGCTTGTGGTTGTCGTCCTTGAAATTGCGGTGGGAGGCGTCGAGCGGGATGCCCTGCTCGTTTTCCCGGCGGAAGCCCGCCTCCGCCTGGGCCTTGGTTGGATGCGACTGGATGGACAGCATCTGACGGACGTCCAGCACCTTGAAGAGGAAGGGCAGCTTGCCGTCGAATTTTTCCTGTACTGTTTGCCCCAGCCAGCCGGCATGCTCATCGAGCAACTCGTGGAGAGGCAGTGCCTTTCCGTTCTGCTGCACCAGGGCCGGGCCGCGGTGGTGAGCGCCCATCCACAGTTCGGCGAAGGGTTGGTGTTCGGGGTTGTTAATGCCCAGCAGTTCGGGCAGGTAGTCGAAGCCGCCCCAGGCATAGTGCTGGACAGCGCCCTTTAATGGAAGTACTTTCTGGTTCACTTTGATCATTTTGTAAGCGGAATTTCAGGTTTTTTGTGTGGAATTCAAAGTTTTGCGGGGGGATGAAAAGGGTATACGCTGAAAGGCGGGCGAGGGTTGCCTTTAGGCCAAGTGGGAAGTCGGAAGCCTTCCGGCTTCCGACTTCCCACTTCCCCTTCAGCTCGTCCGACGCCAAAGTAACCTGCATCACTGACGCCGCCCCTCCCGCTCCTTTATCTTTGCCCCATCAATTGTTTGTTTTGTCCGTAAACTCAAAAAACATGTTTAACATCATGCAAAGGATATTCGGAGGAAGCGGCGCCGCCGCTGTAGATGTAAAGTCCCTGATCGCCAACGGCGCCAAACTCGTCGATGTAAGAACCCCGCAGGAATTTGCGGAAGGCTGCGCCGAAGGCGCCATCAACATACCGCTGCAGGACCTGCAGCGCCAGTTGCCAAAGATGAAGAGCTGGGGCGTCCCGGTGGTGGCCTACTGCCGCTCGGGCAACCGGAGCGGGATCGCCGAGCAAATCCTCAAAGCCAATGGCGTAGAGGCGTATAATGCGGGGAGTTTGGGGCAGGTGAATGCGGTATTGAAACAATAAATAGCGTGAGTTCGGGAAGCTTATTGCATTCAAATCATTTTATGGCCTCCGGGGCATCTCGGAATTTGCCAGAGCGTAATTGGGTTCTCCATGTATTTTGGGTAGTGGGTTAAATCCGCCGGATAAATCAACGGATTCAACCCACTGCCGTATTTTGGTTCTTTGACAAATCCCGTGTCTCGAAGACAGCGCTTTATGCGAAAACCTTGCTCCTTTGCGCCGCATTGTTTCCACATAAAGCACTGTCCACAGGATTTTGTCAAAGAAGGCGCATTTTTACTACCTCTGCAATCCTACCTCACAAAACTCACCCGCTTCACCAGTATCCCGTCTTCAGTGACCAACCGCAGCAGGTACACGCCGCTTTCCAGGGCCTGGCCGCCATCTGCGTCGCCACTCCAGGACACTTCCTGGCTGCCCGCCTCAAAGGTGCCGGACGCCAGCCGCCGCAGCCGCTGCCCCTGCAGGTTGAACACCTCCAGGGTGGCCGTCCCCGCCTCGGGCAGGAAGAACCGCACAGTGGCCTGCTCGCGGAACGGGTTGGGGAATACTTCCAGGGCAGGGACACCCAAAGCCTCCGCCTCTCCGTCCACCGGTTCTGTGCCGGCGCCGGCCAAAGCCGGGCGGGGCACAAACGAACAACATTCGGCTATGCCGGCATCTACCATGATTGCCAGCCGCTGCAATTGGAAAACGAGATAATCGGCTTCATCCGCCGGGATGCCGCTGCCGCTCTGGAATTGCAGGTAATCGACAATATAGTTCAGGTTGGCAATGACTACGGTATTGCTGCTGCCGGAGCAGAAGCTGTAAGCCGCCCGGCCCAGCCGCCGGGTGATGGCCCGCTCTACCGAACCGCTGAGGTTCAACCCTTCAACGTACATGGTCAGGTTGCCCGTCACGGTTTCGAAGCAGATACTGGGGCTGCAGGCGTCGCCCTGGCCGTCCTGGTCCAGGTCGTACTGGTCGGGGTTGAAGGTCGCAGGGCAGTTGTCCACCCCGTCGCAGACGCCGTCGTTGTCCTGGTCGTCAGCGGGTAGTGTGCAGGGGCAAACGCCAAGGGCGTCTTCCACGGTGACCGTCACCGCGCAGGCGCTGCTGGCGCCGAAAACGTCCTCCACGTCGAGGATCAGGCCGTTGGGGCCCACGTCGTCGCAGTTGAAGGACAGCGTTGCCTGGCCGCCGACCTCGAAGGACAAGGGGCCGCAGCCGGCGCTGCCGCCGTCGAGCTGGCTGGCATTGAGGGTAACCATGCCGCCAAGGCCAATCTGGACCGTTATGTTCTGGCACTGAGCAACCGGCGCCGGGCAGGCCCCCTGGTATTCATAGGCGCCCATGTCGGCAACAGGCGTGTTGTCTCCGTCGCCGTCCATCGGGCGGGGGTTGCCGCCCAGATCGGTGGGCGTCGCGCCGTTGTTGGCCCCGGCGTCGATGGCCGGCGAGCCGGGTTGCAGGCGCAGGTCGCCGGATGTTGCCGGCGCGCCGGCCGGGTTGATCGGGATGAAAAACATGGGGTCGGCGTCTATGTTGTTGCCGCCGTCGGCGCCCAGGCTGCCGTCCCAGTTGCCACTGCCGCCCGAGTTGGCGACCAGGCTGTAGGAGATGGCCGGCAGGGCACCGCCGGCGTTGTTGATGGAAGCGCTGCCGGATTGGGTATCGCCGTCCGCCTGGTTGTTCCAGAGGATGCAGTTGAGCAGCTCCGGAGCGCCGCCCACGTTGTACAGGGCCCCCCCCTCGTTGCCGGCCGCGTTGCCGGAGAAGGTGCTGTTCACCACGCCGGGCGCCGAATTCCGGTTGGCCATGCCGCCGCCGAAACCGCCCGTGGCGTTGCCGGCAAAGAGGCAGTTGCCCAAAGAGGGGTCAGAGGAAGAGTTGTACATGCCGCCGCCTATATCTCCAGAGGAATTGCCCGAGAAGATGCAGTTGAACAGGCTGGGATCGGAGCCGAAGTTGGCCATGCCGCCGCCGCTGCCCTCTGCCTCGTTTCCGGTGAAGGTGCAATTGGCTACCGTGGGCGAGCCGTTGAAGTTCAGCATCCCGCCGCCGGCCTCGTTGATGCCCTGGCCATAGGCCATGCCGCCGGTGACGGTAAACCCGTCGAGCACGGCGCCGGGGCCCGTGCCCATCCCGGAAACGACGTGGTAGGCGTTGCCCGCCCGGTTGGCTATCGGGCCGCCGCCGAGGGCACCGCTAAGGATGGATTCATAACCAGCTACGTTGCGGGCGCTGAAGTCGCCCTCGGTGCCAGGCAGGCCTTCGAAGCCGCCATAGAGGGCCACCCCGTCGCAGAGCTGGAAGGTGGCTTCCTCGTTTTCCTCGTCGCCGTCGTTGTTGAAGTCGAAGGGCAGGCTGGGGGTGTACGTCCCGTCCGCCACCCAGATTTGCGTTTCGCCGCTGCCACAGCCGCAGGCCAGGCTCAGGGCGTCCTGCAAATCGCGGTACGCCTGGGGCCAGCTGCTGCCGTCGCCGCCCGGAGCAGCCGAGCCATCGACGTAGAGGATGGGCGGCAGGGCGATGCCCTCGACCGTGACGGTGGCAAAGCAGCGGTCCTCATTGCCGCTTTCGTCGGTTACGGTGAGCCAGACGATGTTGGGGCCTATGTCCGCACAAGTGAAATCTCTCTGGCTCAGTTCCCGTGAATCGATGCCGCAGTTGTCGCGCGAGCCGTCGTTGATGTCGCCCGGCGAGATGGACGCCGTGCCGTCCGGGCCGAGCTGCACCGTAATGTCCTGGCAAAGGGCTTCCGGATTGTCCCGGTCTTCCACCGTCACGGTGGCCGTGCAGGTGCTGGAATTGCCGTTTTCGTCGGTCACGGTCAGCGTCACTGTTTTCTCTCCCACGTCGTCGCAGTCGAAGCGGCGCTTGCTCAGCGACATCTCGGCGATGCCGCAGGCGTCGGACGAGCCGTCGTCGATGTCAGAAGCGTCGATGGTAGCCTCGCCGTCTTCCTCGTCGAGGCGGACGGTGACGTCTTCGCATTCCGCTTCCGGCGCCACGTTGTCTTCGACGGTGACGGTGGCCGTGCAGGACGCGGAGTTGCCGTTGACGTCGGTGACGGTGAGGGTGACGGTGTTGTCGCCTACGTCGTGGCAATCGAAGTCATCCTTGTCAAGAGACAAGCTGGCGATACCGCAGTTGTCGTTGGAATCGTCGTTGATGTCATCGGCGGAAATGCTGACCTCACCCTCGCTGTCGAGCTGGACGGTGATGTCCTGGCATTCGGCTTCCGGCGCCTCGCCGTCACCTACATTAATGGTAATAACGGCCGGATCGCCCTGGCACTCGCCGAGGGTAGCCGTGACGCTGATGGTAGCCGTGCCGGTGGCGTTGTTGGCGGTGATGCCGGAGATCGCCGGGTTGGCGCCCCCGTCGCTGCCCATAGCGCCGTCGGCCAGGTTGATCACGTCGTCCGGGTCGTTCACTGTCCAGTTGAAAACGGTGTTCACATCTGCCGGCATAGAGGCCAGCAGAATGTCGCCCAAGGGCGTACCCGGGCACACCGTAATTGGCGGGATGGGTTGCACGGCCGGAGTCGGCCGGACGGTGAAAACGGCTTCGGTGCGCGCGCTCGGGCATTCATTGTCGCAAACGCACTCGGCAAAGAAGGAATAAGCGCCCGGGGCATTAGGATCTACTTCGTTAGCGGCGACCGGGTCGAACGTGTCGCCCGTGCCGACTTGCACGCCGTTTTCGTCGTACCAGGTTATGTCGCAGGAGGCATTGTCCAAAAACGAGGCAAAGGCGATGCCGTTCAGGGTTGGGATGACATAGGCCGAAACAGGCGGGCCGACAAAGGTTACCACGCCGGAGGCCAGGTCGAGCACTGCTAAGTAGCTGATGCCGCTAAAGCCGCCCCCGTCAGAAACTGTCACATAAGCCGCGCCGGTGGCCGGGTCGATATCCATTGAAGTGATGATGTAGGCACCAAAGCTCGGCGGCGGGAAGCCCAAATAGCTTAAGGGCGCCGCCGGCGTGGATACGCCCGTAGTAATATCCAGGCTGTATAAGGTGCCTGCACCGCCAAAGGGCCCGTCGTCGACGTCAGTATGCCACCCCTGCCCGCCGGCGTCGATATCGAAGGCGTTGCCCGGGGCGCAGGTGGTGGTCCCCACGCCCGGAGCACCTATTTGGCTAACGCCCCCCGTTAGCTTATCGACCGAAAACAGGGCTACGCAGACGGCGTTGATGCTAATGCTGGTCAGATACAAATCCCCCGAGGCGGTAAAACCTAAATCAAATACAGGAATGTTTACCCCGCTGGGATTCACTAAATCCGGCCCGGTTATCGGCCCCACTTCCGCAAACGTGAGGCCAAATATGTCAATCGTCACCAGCACCCGCTGGTCCGAGCCGTCGTTCCGCTCGCAAGCCGCGTAAATGAGCCCCGTGGCCGGGTCGAACTCCATGTTGGTGCAGCGTTCGTACCCTACCGCGCCGAAAGGAAAAGCCAGACCGGTCCCCGGGTCCTGCACCAATAACGCCGATTCCACGTCCGGCCCCGACCCGTCCTGGAAAAAGCCGAATAATATATCAGTGATATTGGGCGGCGCTACGCAGCTCGCCGCCAGAGACGGGTTGGCGGCGTCGCCCTGGCACATTTCCGCGTCCTCCGTCTCCGGTGCCTCGGGCGCGTCACTGACGACCAGCCGGACGGGCCTCACCTGAGCGCAGCCGGTATTCGCGTTTTCGATCCGCGCATAGATCACAGTTGAAGTGGAATTAAAAGGCACGTCGGTTATCTCATTCTGATCGTTTGCTGCATCCAGCGCAGAGGGGTGGTAGCTGACGCTGATGGGGGCCGTCGTGCCGGGGCCGCCATCGCCGTCTATGTCTATGTCTATGCCTGTGTCAAATATGGGGTTGCCGTTGGAAGGCGCGTCGGGGTCTTCGGCGTCGGTGAGGATAAAACCGGCGGAGTTGCCGCCCGGCGTAGACGGGCAGGCTGTGAGGGTGATGGAGAAGGCCTCTATGGAAGAAGCAACCGTCACATCCTGGGTAACCATCTGGGAACAGCCGGGGAAGGCCATCGTGCCGTACTCCAGCAAAGTATTGTCGATCGGCAGGTAACTCGTCTCGGTGAAGGTAAACCACATATAGCGGTTGCCGCCGACGGTCGAGCCGATAATGTCGGAGGGGTCGGAGCGGGTTTCCGTCCAGAGTATCGTGCCGGAGGCGTTTTTCAGGTTGAGGTCAACCGCCAGCACGCCGCCGCCGGCGTCCCGGAACACCCATTCGAAGGTATACCAGCCGGAAGTGGTCACTGTATAATGGTTGATGCTGGCCAGGTCGTTGCGCCGGGTAAAGTTGGTGTTGTTCGAACCGGCGACCAGGATTTCGCCGGAGGCGTTGCTGGCCGTGTGGAAAATGAAATCCCGGCGGTGGCCGTTGGCCGGCGTACTCACCGCCGAGGAAAGGTCCCATCCGTAGGTGTTGGCGGCAACGGCGGGGTCGGAGAGGTCGAGGTAGACATCCAGAGAGGTGCGGAAGCCATTGCCGAAAGAAGAATTGAATCCTCCCAGGCGGGTGAATGCGGCGCCTGCTGAAGCGGGGGTTACCGCGGCATGCGCGGCGCCGTCGGCCGAAGTGATGCCAAGGCCCGAAGCACCGCTGTTGGTGCCGGAAACCTCGCGATTGACGTTTGATCCGTTATTGTTCCAATCGTCGCCGCCCATCGCAAAGCCCGGGTCTTCAAAACCTTGCTCGTGGACAATGGAGGAGCTGGACTCCTCCGCGTCGAAGGTATATTTCACAGTATAAGTACCCGCGCACAGGGCGCTCGGGTCAAACTCGGTGGCGTTGGCTACCACTACGTTGCCCTCGCTGTCCAGGATATCAAAAGACTCCGACTCGGCAACGGCCAGCCCCTCGCCATCTCCCCGGTCCGCCTGGCCGCTCAGCGGCACGGCCGGGTCGTTATCATAATACTGATTGGCCAGGCCGAGGATTTCCGGGTTGGGATAGTAGCAGATATTCGAAACGGAGGCCGTATGCGTTCCGTCGCTGACTTCCAGGGTATAGCCCTGGCCGTCGACATGGATGGCCTGCAGCTCATACACTACGGTGCCGGCCACGGTGCCGGGCGTGGCTGTTTCGGTAAACGCGGTTGGCACCGTTAAGGGATCGGGGTCTGCGGGCGGCGCCGGGCTGCCGGCGGTATACAGGCCGCTTGCCGCCGTTGCGTTGATCGTTTGCCCCGGAAGCGCTTCCACGGTGAACAACTGGCTGAACTGGCCGTTATCCAGCGCCGTCGCGTTGTCCAGGCAGCCGCAGGGCGCCGCCGTGACAAACGAGCCGTCGCAGGCCGCCATGACCTTTTCCAGCGGGCCAAAAGCTTCGCTCTCGCAGCCGGAAATGGTATTTCTGACAACCACTTCCAGCACGTAAGTGCCGTAAAGCGGATTGCCGGAGGCGCCGGTGGGCGAAGCTACAGGAGTGAAGGTGCTGCCATCCGCTGAAATCTCAAATTCTGCGGAGGTGGATGCATTATCTGCATTGCTGAAGGGGCCGCCCGAGCCGGTGCCGCCCGGAGCCGGCGCGAAACTGCTCAGGTCGCTGCCGGGCCCGGGTATGAATTCCAGAATCCGCCAGGCCCCGGCTTCGTTCGCGCCCGGGGCCGGGCCAACCTGCAGGCCGCGCAGGCCGGCGTCCGCCTCGCCGTAGCAGTTGTCCTGGTTGAAATCCACCTGGCTGAAGCCTGCCGGGGGGGTACACTTGTAGATGCACAAATCTAATATGAAGGACTCAGGGTCAAACGTATTGGCGGCCTGTACGCCGGACAAGTCGCCCGGCGTGGCGCCGTCGAGGGCGTTGGCGTCGATGCAGATATAAGCGACAACCTCGCCGATGTTGGCCCCGTCAAAATCGTTGTTGGAGATGGTCGTGTTGGTTCCCCGGGCGCGCAGCATCTGAGCAAAGCGCGCAGTCGTTCCGGTAAAGGAATTGCCGGTGATGGTCGCGTTGATCACGTCGATGGTCACCAGGGTATTGCCCTGCTCGTCGAGGGGCGAGTTGCAGCCCGGTTTTACGCCGCCGGCCGTGCCGGTGATCTGGTTGTTGGTGAAAGTGACGTTTTGGGAGTTGGTCACGCCGCCGCCGCCGCCCATGACGACCAACTGGCGGGGTACGTTTTCGTTCGGGTTGTTGAACTGCCCGCCGAAACCGCACCCGCCGGGCTCGCCGCCGGTCAGGCTGAGGTTGTAGGTAATGCCCGAGAAAATGTTGTTGTCGATGTAAATGTTGTTGATGGCGGCGTTGAATTCCGAAAGCAGGCCGGCTTCGCCGTTGGCCACTATTTCGTTATTTATGATCTCGGTGTTGGTCACAGCGCCCTGCAGGTAAACGGCGGCATATTCAAGCCCGCCGAAGGGCACGTTGTCATACCCGACGATGGTAAACCCGTCGATGGTGACGCTGCTCGTTCCCGTAGCGATAAAGATAGTGCCCAGCGGCCCGGAATCGGACCCGGCGATGGTCGTGACGGAGCGCCCGTTGGCGGATTGCAGCGTCAGGCTTTTGTTGATGGTGACGTTTTCGTTGTACGTCCCGTCTTCCACTTCGATGACGTCGTTTGCCGCCGCTGCGGCGACGGCCGCCGAAATGGTGGCATAACAGGGCATCCCGCCGGCACAGATGCCGGAGGGGTTGACGTACCGGTCCTGTGCATAGTTGTTTACGCTTAGCAAAAACAAGAATCCCGTGAGGAGGAAAGCGCAAAAGGACGGGTTTTGGAAGGTAAAAGTACTTTTTTTCATGAGAGATATGATTTGTTAAGGCTAAGGAATATCCGTTTATGGAATGAAATAGCCGATTGTGCATAAGCCGGAAACCGGCATATCAGGTTCGGGGAAAAATTCAGGTTGGAGGAGCTAACCGGAAAAAAGCATGCCGCCAGTAAAGGATTGGAAAAAAGAATGGAATGAAGCGTGCTGCCGGGCTGTTTTGAAAAACGGCCGGGCGCCTTGCTAAACAGCAGGAAGGCATCCCTTTTTTCATGAGTTTGATTATGATTTGTTAGAGCAGTACTGGTTTCTGTGTCCGGGTCTAATGCGACAGACAAACAAATATATTATTTTTTTTCAGGGCTGCGGAAAATTTTTGGTTAAATGTGTCCATAATCCGGGTTTTGCCGCAATATACATGGGCATTTTATATGAGTGCGTGACATATTCGCGGGTTTTATCAGTCGTCTGACGACTTTCGTGCGACTTTGCGACTTTGAGTCGTCTGACGACTTTCCGTAACCCCGCTTTTTTGTAACACACTCATTTTATATATGATTGGTTGTCCGTTACTATCTCCGTGCGCAGTGGATTTTCTTTATCTTGTTCATAACCAGCGGCGTATTCTTTTAAACAGGTACCCGTCAAAGGCTTGACGCTCCATGCCTCCTGCACACGCTCGGCCTCGACTCCAATCGGCTTTCCCCTTCCTGCTGCCGGGTGTTCGGCCGAACTCGCGCCAAGGCCTCACGCCGAGGACGGGTAGCCCGGCAGCAAGATAAGCTTTTCAGGATTTGGCTGCCGGGCCAACCAGAGGGATATTTGCCGGAACGGGCAACAAAAATTCGGCAGTGCCGTAAAAAAGTAAGGCCCGGATTTGAAAAGGCCGCAGCCCCCCTTTTTAGTCACATCATTCAGTTTGCCCTCCAACCATCGCCCAGGCACATGCAACCTGACATTCGCCTGATTTGCGCAATAACCCAAAGCCTGTCCCGGGAACAAGGTTAGTGCAGCCAGTAAACAAAAGACAGAAACCAAAAACCCGAGCTACATGCATGAGGAAAGCTACGCCGATTTACTCCAGCAATTTGACAAAAGCCTGAAAAGCCTTGAAAAAGCGCTAAGAACGATAGAAGAAGCAGCCAACAATGCCGATTCCCTGGAGGAGCGCGCCAGGGAAGTGTTAGAAGCCACCGGGGAGACGAACCGGCATCTCGAAAAACTGCTGGCCCTGGCGAGCCCGTCGCCGCAAGCGGAAAACGAGGCCGGCAGAGAGGAGGAAATAACGCCTCCGCAACTGCAACGCCTGGCAAAAACCATCGAAGAGAAAGACGAGAAGATATCCTCTCAGCTCTTTTATCTCAGCGAGCAACAGATCAGGCTGCTCTCGGAGCAGGAGAAGCTCAAAAGGCAGCTGTGGCAGCAGGCAAAATCCAGCATAAAGTGGCGTTCGGTTCTGGGAACGGGCATTTTTGTCGTCCTGACGTTGTGCCTGGCCTTGCTCCACCAGAAGCCGGGTTTCGTCAGTTTTGTAAACCTGGCGGATGAAGGGTTCAGCGGAGCTCAGGAGGACGGCAGCCCCCCTCCGGCCGGGGGCGCGGCGGCAGAGATGCGAAGGCCTGAAGCAAGCCTCCCGCCGCCGGCTGCCGGGGCGGGCAACACCCGGCAGGACGCTGTTCGCTCAAAACAGGCCGGAGAGGAAAACGACGGCCAGGGCGCAGCAGCGGCGGAAAAACCGGCAGCAAGCCCTGAAACGCCTGGCAGCCTGACAAAAAAAGGAGTGCCGGAAGAAACCGGCCCTGCGCCTCAGCTGCTTCCTCCCGAAAAAGCCAGGAAACAAATCGCGCCCAGGGATGAATACGCCCTCACATACCTGAAGGAAAAAAACTTCGGGCGGCTGGCCCAAAAATACATTCACCCGGAAAAAGGCGTACACCTGTTGCCATTCGGATTGGCAGTCCCCGGAAAGGTTTTTTCTCCTGATAATGATAAAGGAGGCTTTTTCCAGCCCGGCGCGGTACCGTTGGGGGAACGTCGGGAGCACGACTCTGGAAACGAACTTCCAAACGTATTACAGCAATTACATTTTCGACGAAGACTTCACCAGGGGGGCGGAAAAGCACTTCAATGAAGTACACTGCCCCGGACAGTCCGGCCTTTCCGCCCCTCAGATAGCCCGGAGGTTTCCGGATTGCATCTTTGTGGAATTCTGCAAATCCGGCAAGAGTTTGATTTTGGTGTACGAACGGCTGCAAAACGGGCTCGACTGGGGATTGTTGGCTGTCATACACAATCACTGAGTGGCGGGGTTGGCGGGGGCAATCATGCTTACCAGATGGCCCGGAGCCGGATTTATAGTTAGGCTATGGAGAATTAACCGGTCTTCGGTATGTAGACCCCAACCTTGGCACTTGTTCGACGGCAATGTAGAGGGTACAGGTTTTCTTTATTGCTTACTACCTTACCCCTTCAGCTTCAAAAGCTCCTGAACCAAAAGATAAATCTTTGTGCTCGGATTATGCTCGGAGAAATCAGTTTTGCCGACAAATATCTGGCCTAATGCTTCTGCCCACAAAACGGCCTGCTCCCTATCACCGTATTTTTTCAACAGATTGTGCATTTCCGGCATATTTTTTTCGTATTTGAATGCAGAATCCATCTTTGCTGACAATTCCCTTTCAATCAACGGTTTGTAATCGGCCAAAAACCACCCACACCTGATCATATTTTCGGCCACTTTAGTCAGCAAGGGATGCATAGAAGATCCCAATTCATCCACCACGAGCACTCCGCCATTTAACAAAGTATCAAAGATCGGCCCCAGCATATTGAAAATCTTGTTGGTGCCGGCCGATTCCTGAGTTCTCGAACAGCCACTCTCCATGCACTTTTTCCTGGCTCACTTCAAAGCCATAACGATGGCGTTCGCCGTCGAGGAAAAAGAGCACCTCAAAGAAACTGGGCTTATGTTCTGTCTCCGGGTTCAACAGGAAGGGCGACACGCCGATCTCATCCTGGGAAGACCCCTTTGAAGAGTTCAGCACAAAATGCCTCATTTTCGACATGGCCCGCAGCAGGTTGGTTTTCCCGCTGGAATTGGCGCCATAGACGACTGCCCCCTTGAGCAGTTTCTTTTTGCCCACCTCAAAAACGTTTTCCGGATACTCGGTAATCCCGGCAGTGGAGAGGTCGAGCGTGACCGGATTTTTGAAGGAGAGGAAGTTTCCGACTGTGAATTCCTGGAGCAAGGCAAAGCAAGTGAAGAAGCAATAAGAGATGCTGGAAAAGATTGTGGATGGATTTTGAAAAGAGTCATCAATAAAGATAAGCGTACGTTTGAAACGAAAAAAGAAGACTTAATTGCAACCGCGCAGGGCACAAAGCAAAGCCTAATTCCGGATATATCAATAAAAACCGACTTTAATGCAATTTATTTCTTATAAAAAAGAAATTTGTTGTTTTTATTAAATTTATACTTATTTTTGCAAAAAACTCCCAAAACCAGTCCAATTTTAAACTTTCACCGTAAATTATAGCCATCCCCCCAAAATGACAGCATCACTACGATTCCAAGCCACAGCTCTGGCAGTTGTTCTTTGCATAGGTTTGTTTTTTGCTTTAAAACAAGCAACTTTGCCTTTTGCCTATACGCCGCCGCCCAGTTATGAAGAGGTGCCTGGGTTTGAGCTAACCCGGATGTCGCCGACTAACCTGGAGGTTTATCTCCGGGGGTTGTTGGAAAAAGTACGGAATGGCGAAGCGATTAGCTACGGCAGAGAACAATCTCTGAAAGAGGTCAGGCAAGCAATAATTGACAACATGGCCGGACAACCTGAAATTCTAGCGCTATTGTTAGCAATTATTGATGAAATTTTGCTCCTTAAGAGCTTGTTTGGAGGTGGCGCTTTGGCAGCGAAAATGGCCGATTTGGGGTTCTTACAAAGGCATTTTTGAGCTTCATAGTGGTGCTATGGAGCGAAAAAATGGCGAAGTGAGGTTCCCAAAGCGGTCATTTGCAGCCCAAACGGCCACCTCCAAACAAGCTCTAACGACGAACTAATTTATCCCGACGATGGAGAACCGAGAACTGATGAAGATAGTTGAGCAGTACCACGCTTATTGGCAAACTTATATTCATCCCCTGGTCGACAAGGAACCTAAGCGTTATGCTCATTTCACCAAAACATTGAATCAAGTGGGCAAACGCTTCTATGGACCGGAATTTTATTTGGAACTCAGTGTCGCAGTCCTGTTCTCCGTTTTTGAAGAGCCTGCAGGGGAATCCATTTCAGATACGATGCAACAATAAGGAATATTGGCTATGGAGAACTCCCAAGGGTACAACCTTAAATAGTCGGACACGATTATTTTACTGATAAATTATTGTCGAAGTTGCTCGCTACGGCCTGCCTACCCTGTGAAATAACTGCATGCTCCTTCAGTGCTATTTCACAGGGTAAATCCTGTCATCCTGTCCCTCAGCCCCGTAAACCGCTCCCCCGCCTGCTTATTCCGCACCGCAATGCTCAGCGCCTGCTTGCTGCCGACGATCACCACCAGCTTCTTCCCGCGGGTGATGCCCGTATACAACAGGTTGCGGTACAACATCA
>JAGFJD010000359.1 GCA_024102975.1 Phaeodactylibacter sp.
CCCCCCCCCCCATTGCCCCCCCACTTCCCCCCCACCTCCACCCCCTCCCCCCCCCCTTTCCACCCCCTTCCCACCCCATTTCACCCCCATTTCACCCCCATCTCCAACCCCCTTCCACCCCCCTCCCCAACCCATCTCCACCCCATTTCCACCCACTTCCCCCCCATCTCAACCCCATCTCCACCCCATCTCCACCCCATTTCAACCCCATTTCAACCCATTCCACCCCATTTCAACCCATTTCAACCCCATTTCAACCCCATTTCCACCCCATTTCCACCCCATTTCAACCCCATTTCAACCCCATTTCCACCCATTTCCACCCATTTCCTTTTCACAAAAGCCCTCCCCCCTGTTTGAATAATTTCCCTTTTCAATTATCTTGTAAAAAAGTGTCTCCCCATAGGCACATTCACCAGTTTACTTTCACTAACCTCACGAAGCAATACATGTACACCGACGCCCAGATCGTAGCCATGATGCAGGGAAATCCCGGGGAACGGGACGAGGCGATGAAGTATTTCTTCACCGACCCCAAGCTCAAAAACACCGTCCTGAAAAAGATACTGAGCAAGGGCGGGGCCGAGCACGACGCCCAGGATGCTTTTCAGGAAGGGTTTAAAGTGTTCCACCGTCATCTCCTGCGCGGCAACTTTCAGGGGCGCAGCAGCCTGTCCACCTATTTTATCGGCATCTGTATCCGCTGCTGGCTCGACGGCCGGAAGAAAAGTTTTTACCAGCGCACTACGCTGACGGACGACGAACCGACGTTAGATGAAGAATACCGCCATACTCCGGAAGTGGAGCTGCTTTCCAAGGAGCGAAAGTCTCGGCTAAAAGCGTTGCTGAGCTTGCTTGGCATCCGATGCCGGGAAGTCATCCTGCTGGGGTTTCAGAATTACAGCGGAGAAGAAATAAAGGATAGGCTCAACCTTACCGGTGAAGAAATGGTGCGGAAAATCCGCTACCGGTGCATGACGAAGCTCCGGGAAAAGATAGAACAGGAGCCGCATTTATTATCAATGCTAAAGAGCCTGGACAATGGATAAAGACGAAGCATTATATTATCAGCTGGAGGATTACCTCGACGGCAAGCTCCCCGAAAAGGAACGAGAGAAACTGCAGAGCCGGATCGCCACCGACGAACAGGTAGCCGAACAACTGGCCCTGGTGCGCCTGGAAAGAGAACTGGCGGGCCTAATGGCCGACGACGAGCTGGAGGCCAAGATGCAACAATGGGCGGAAGAGGCGGAAACCCGGCGGAAGGAGGAGGAGAATGGCCTGGGGCAGGAGGGAAAGAAAGAGCGCTTAGGCCTGCGCTGGTTGGCTGGTTTGTCGATTGTCGCGGCGGCCCTGGTTGCCGGTTATTGGTTATTTAGCCCGGATACGCCTGCGCCTCCAAAGAGGCCTTCCGGAGAGGAACGCGCTGGGGAAGCGCCACGACAGGAAAGCGCGCCGCCGCCTGTTTCCGATACTCCCGAAGAAAAAACAGAACCTTCCAGGCAGCAACAACCTGAACGGCAAAACCCTCTCCGGCCTTCTTCATCTACCCAGTCGCCTCCTGTCGCTTCTGAAAGGCCCACCCGGACAGAAATGGCGCAACAGCTCGCCCTCGCCCTGGCCGAAACGACCTCGCCTATTGAACACACCGGTGCCCGCAACGCCGAACGCCGATCAGCAGATAAAGAGGAATCACCCCTGGACAAGGGCTTCCGCCAGATGGGCGAAAACAACCTCACAGAGGCGCGGCAAACCCTGGAGGCCATACCCCCGGAACCCCGGGGCGTCTATCGCAACGCCCGGCAGTACCTGGCATACATTTATTTCGAGCAAGGGGACTACAATGCTGCGATACCGATATTTAAAGAACTCATCAGCATCTCTTACGCCGATGCAGGCAAGATGAAGTGGTATCTGGCTCTGGCCTATTTGTCCACCGGAGACACCGGCAAAGGGCTGCCGCTGGCCCGGGAGGTGGCGGCAAGCGACAAGGAGAAGAAGGCACAGGAGGCGGCCGTAAAGTTGCTGGAGGATTTGGGAGAGAAGTGATTCTACAACCGCCAGAACGAAATCCGCCGCCTGCGCAGAGCGCTTTCCAGCAACAATGCTAACTTCGGGGCTGCCCGATGTTTTTGAACCACATAGTACACATAGAGCACATAGGACAGGCGGCTATGGGGCAAATACCCCGCTTCCCCGCCCGGCTGCCCCCCGCTATGTTCCCTATGTGAAACCCTCTATGTGGCCTATGTGATAAAAAAAGCCCCTGCTTCCCCGCCCGGTTACCCCCTACTATGTTGCCTATGTGAAACCCCCTATTCGGGCTATGTGATAAAAAAAGCCCCCACTCCCCGCCCTGCTGCCCCTCCTATGATTCCTATGTGAAACCCTCTATGCGGCCTATGTGGCAAAAAAAGCGCCGGCCACCAGGGCAAAAGCCCCCATCTATGTGCCCTACATGTTAAACCACCCCAACTCCCCCGATATCCCACAAAAAAATCCCCAAAAACTTGACACATACCTACAAGTATGTATATATTTGCCCCTATGAAAGACACCCGCCGGCAAATACTGGAAAAAAACTACGAAGCCATCCACGAGCACGGCTTCCAGGGGCTGCGCACCGATCAGGTGATCAAAGAACTTGGCATTACCAAGGGCGCTTTCTACCACTACTTTTCCGGCAAGCAGGAACTGGGCTACTGCGTCGTCGATGAGGTCATCGCCCCCCGCTACCTCGACCACTGGAACCAGCTCTACAGTTACGTCGGCCACCCGGTAGAGGGCATCATCGAGCGCCTCATGGCTCTGCGCCGCGATATCCCCCCGGAGAACATCCGCCTCGGCTGCCCCCTCAACAACCTCATCCAGGAAATGGCGCCGCTGGACGAAGGCTTCCAGCAGCGGCTCAACCGCATCGCCCGGGGCATGCACCTGGCCATTCACGACGCCCTGGCCCGCGGCCAGAAAGCCCGCCTGGTCGACCCGGACGCCGACCCCGAAAAGGCCGCCTTTTTCGTGTTGTCCACCCTGGAAGGTGCCTTTGGCATCTCCAAGTCTTTCCAGAACCGGAAACCGTTCGACGCTTCCGTAGAGCTGTTGATCAATTACTTGCGAACCCTGAAAAAGAGCGCCTGAGTTATCCTGAATGGCAAGGGTGTACTTAACCACCCGTAGTGCCATTTTTTTTGCCCTCGTCACATACAAACTAGTATGTATTTACTTGTAGAAATCGAATTTATCACCTTTAAATACAAAAAAATGTACGTCATCACCGGAGCAACCGGGAACACCGGAAGCAGAATCACTGAAATCTTACTCGAAGCAGGGAAATCCGTAAAGGCTGTCGGCCGCAGCGCCGAACGGCTGCAGCCCCTGTTGGAAAAGGGCGCCGAAGCCGCCGTGGGCGACCTTGAGGACGAGGAATTCCTGGCCAGGGCCTTCCAGGGTGCCACCGCCGTATACGCCCTGATCCCGCCCAACTTCGGAGCGGATGATTTCCGGGCCTATCAGGACAGGGTGGGCAGGGCCATCGCCGGCGCGATTCGCCGGGCCGGCGTTAAAAATGTCGTCACCCTTTCCAGCATCGGCGCCCACTCTCCCGAGACGGGCGTGGTAGCCGGGTTGTATGGCTTTGAACAGGAACTGGCGAAGATAGGCGGCATCAACGTGCTGAACCTGCGCGCCGGCTTCTTCATGCAGAACCTGCTGGGCAACATCGGCATCATCCGGCAGATGGGCATCAACGGGGGCTTCCCCATCGAAGGGGATGTCAAAATGCCTATGGTACATACCGAGGATATTGCGGAAGTGGCGGCAAGGCATCTCCTGAAGCTGGACTTTCAGGGACAGTCTCATACCTACGTGGCGGGCCAGCGCGACCTCTCGCTCAAAGAAGCTACTCGGGTGCTGGGCGAAACCATCGGCAAACCGGAGCTGCCCTGGGTAACCTTCTCCTACGAAGACGCCAAGGCAGGCATGCTGCAGAACGGCTTCCCGGAGACCCTGGCCGACAATTACGTGCAGTTCTCCCGCGCCGCCAACGAAGGCATCCTGGACGAGGACTACCAACGCCGGCCGGAGTACACGACGCCCACCAGCATCGAGGAATTTGCGCGGGAGTTTGCGGCGGCGTACCGGGCGGGGTAGGGGGAGTGTTGTTTGTTGTTCGTTGCCGGTTGGGAGTGTTCAAAGAACTGTGTCATCCCGCATTTTTCTAACCGCCCGCCTACCTGCCATCCTGGCGATATGGCAGGAATGGCCGGCAAGCAGGGAACGCAGAGGGCCACAGAGCGATTTCCTGAATAACAGGCGCTTACGCGCCCTCTGCGCATCTCAGCGTTAAACAAAAAACACAGCGGTTTGAACACTCCCTGCCGGTTGGCCCCAGCAACAGACAACAAACAACTACCTCCCCACCCCCACCTCCGCCAGCACCGGCAGGTGATCAGACGGGAAGCGCCCGCTCCAGGACTCGGAGAGGATGGCGTGTTTCTGCACCCGTATTTTATCGTTGACGAAAATGTAGTCGATGCGCCGACCCGGCATGCCAGGGAACTGGAAGCCGGACCAGGTGCTCAGCGGGCCGTGGTGGGGCTGTTCCGAAAGGAATAAGGCGTCGGCCAGTTCGCTGCCCTTGTCGGTCAGGATGCGGTAAGGCTCGTCGGTCGGCACGCAGTTGAAGTCGCCGGTCAGCAGGGCGGGGCTTTCGCCGGCAATTTCCTTTATCTTTTTCAGCAACAGGAGGGCGCTCTCTGCCCGCGCCTGCTCGCCCCGGTGGTCGAAGTGGGTATTGAAGTGATAGAATTCCTTTCCGGAAACCTTGTCCTTCAGCTTCAGCCAGCTGGCGATGCGGGGCAGGGCGGCGTCCCAGCCTTTGCTCCCCACTGCCTCCGGGCTTTCCGACAGCCAGAAGGTGGCGCTGTCCAGCAGCTCAAACCGGGCCCGGCGGTAGAGGATGGCGGAGAACTCGTTGTCCGGCTCGGGATATACCGACCCGTCCGTCCGGCAGAGGCCATACCAGCCGTATTCCGGCAGCAGTTTTTCCAGGTCGTCCAGCTGAATCCGCATAGCCTCCTGCAGGCCGACGAGGTCCGCTTCGTGGAAACGGACCATGCTGGCCACCATCTCCTTGCGGTTCGGCCAGTAATCCAC
>JAGFJD010000443.1 GCA_024102975.1 Phaeodactylibacter sp.
TTACCCCCCCAACTGAGAAAAATCATTCCCGCCTTCTGTCCATACCCCTACTTTTGAAAGTGTTTGAATCACACTAATAGTAAAAGCCGAAAACTTTCCTACCATGAGTCACACCAAATATGTCTACACCTTCGGAGACAAAAAAGCAGAAGGAAACACCAAGATGAAAGAATTGCTGGGCGGCAAAGGCGCCAACCTGGCCGAGATGAACCTCATTGGCGTACCCGTGCCTCCCGGGTTTACCATCACCACCGAAGCCTGCAACAACTATTATAAGATCGGAAAGGAAGAAATCCTTAAGGTCCTGGAAGAACAGGCCAGAGAAGGCGTACGGCACGTGGAAGACATCACCGGCAAGCGGTTTGGCGACCCCTCCAACCCCCTCCTGCTTTCGGTCCGCTCCGGCGCCCGCGCCTCCATGCCGGGCATGATGGACACCGTGCTCAACCTGGGCATGAACGCCGAGGTAGTTGACGGCTTTGCCAGAAAGACGAACAACGAACGCGCCGCCTGGGACTCCTATCGCCGCTTCATCCAGATGTACGGCGACGTCGTCATGGGCATGAAACCTGAAAATAAAGAAGATGCCGACCCCTTCGAAGAGGCTATCGACCAGCTTAAGGAAGAAAGAGGGGTTGAAAACGATATCGAACTCAACAAGGCGGATTTGGTCGAACTGTGCAACCGCTTCGCGGCCCTCATCAAAAAGCGCACCGGCCAGGCCTTCCCGCAGGATCCCTGGGAACAGCTCTGGGGTGCCGTCACCGCCGTGTTTGACAGCTGGATGAACGACCGGGCCATCCACTACCGCGCCCTCAACGGTATCCCCTCCAACTGGGGCACCGCCGTCAACGTGCAGGCTATGGTGTTCGGCAATATGGGCAACACCTCCGCCACCGGCGTAGCCTTCACCCGCGACCCGGCCACCGGCGAGAATGTCTTTACCGGCGAATACCTGATCAACGCCCAGGGCGAAGATGTTGTGGCCGGCATCCGTACGCCCCAGCAGGTGACCAAAGAAGGTTCCCGCCGCTGGGCCAAACTGGCCGGCATCTCCGAAGAGGTGCGCCGCGTCCAGTACCCCTCCCTGGAAGAGGCCATGCCCGGGATATATAAGGAATTGGACGAACTGCAGAGCCGCCTCGAAGACCACTACGCCGACATGCAGGACCTGGAGTTCACCATCGAAGAGGGCAAGCTGTGGATTCTGCAGACCCGCAACGGCAAACGCACCGGCGCGGCCATGGTGCGCATCGCCGTGGAGATGTTCGAAGAGGGCATGATCGACGAGAAAAAAGCCCTGTTGCGCATCGAGCCCAAAAAAATGGACGAACTGCTGCACCCCGTATTCGATAAGAAAGCAGAGAAAGAGGCCAAAGAGATCACCAAGGGCCTGCCCGCCTCCCCGGGCGCCGCTACCGGCCAGGTAGTGTTCTTTGCAGACGAGACGGTAGAGTGGGCCCAAAAAGGCAAGGACGTGATCCTCGTCCGCCGCGAAACCTCCCCGGAAGATATTCAGGGCATGGACAGTGCCAATGGCATCCTCACCAGCCGCGGCGGCATGACCTCCCACGCGGCGGTCGTAGCCCGCGGCATGGGCAAGTGCTGCGTCTCCGGCGCCGGCGCCCTGCACATCGACTATACGAGCCGGACTTTCAGCGTCGACGGCGTTACCTACAAAGAAGGCGACTGGATTTCCCTCAACGGCACTACCGGGCAGGTGTTCGAAGGCAAAATCCCGACCCGGGAAGTAGAGCTGAGCGGCAACTTCGGCCAACTGATGAAGCTGGCCGGCAAGTACGCCCGCCTCGAAGTGCGCACCAACGCCGACACGCCGGAAGAGGCGGAAATCGCCCGCAAGTTCGGCGCCACCGGCATCGGCCTGTGCCGCACCGAGCACATGTTCTTCCAGTCCAACCGTATCCTCGCCGTCCGGGAAATGATCCTGGCCGAAGACGAGGCCGGCAGGAAGGAGGCGCTGGCCAAGCTGCTGCCGTATCAGCGGGAGGACTTCGAAGGCATCTTCCGCGCCATGGAGGGCCTGCCGGTGACGATCCGCCTGCTCGACCCGCCGCTGCACGAATTCCTGCCCAGCACCGAAGAGGCTATCCAGGAGATGTCGGATGACATGGGCATCAGCATTGAGCGCATCAAGGAACACATGGAAGAACTGGAAGAGGTCAACCCCATGCTCGGCCACCGCGGCTGCCGCCTGGGCAACACCTACCCGGAGATCACCGGCATGCAGGTGCGCGCCATCCTGGAAGCAGCCCTGAACCTCAAGGCCGAGGGCGTTGTCGTCAAACCCGAGATCATGATCCCGCTGACCAGCGTCGGCAACGAGCTGAAGCTGCAGCGCGACTTCATCCGCGAAACCGCCCGGCAGGTATTCGAAGAAAGGGGCGAAAAGGTCAACTACCAGATCGGCACCATGGTCGAAGTGCCCCGCGCCGCCGTGGTGGCCGACAAGCTGGCCAAGTGCGCCGACTTCTTCTCCTTCGGCACCAACGACCTCACGCAGATGACCTTCGGCTTTTCCCGGGACGACGTGGGCAAATTCCTGCCCGTCTATTTCGAGAAGGGCATCCTCATCAACGATCCCTTCCAGTCGATCGACCAGGACGGCGTCGGCCAGCTGGTGAAGATGGGCGTCGAACGGGGCCGGCAGACCAAGGAGAACCTGACCACCGGCGTCTGCGGCGAACACGGCGGCGACCCCGCCTCCGTCGAGTTCTTCCACCGCATCGGCCTGAACTACGTCAGCTGCTCGCCCTACCGGGTGCCCATCGCGCGCCTGGTGGCCGGGCAGGCAGCCGCCCGGGAAAGCCTGCACATCAGGCAGGAAGTGCTGGAGGGGGTGGATGCATGCTAGTAACGTTATTGGTTATGAAGGTTTATCAGCGGCTCTTTGAGCCGGGCAGTTATGGGTTATTAACCCGGCGGGCATCAGGCCAGCTTCGATAACCTATAACCAGTAACCAATAACCTGCACTCCCAGGGAATTCCGTTCCCGCCTCAAATCCGGAGCAAAAAGGGCCTGTCCCCTTTGCTCCGGATTTTTAATCCTCCAACTCGGCAATTTTTTCCCGGAGCCAGTTGACGCTGGCTATGTTTTTCGTGTTTTTAATTTCTTCCTTGAGTTTATTGATGGCTTTTTCGTCGCCAGGCATGGTCCGGGTAAGCTTCTTGGTAAATTTGATGAGGTTGCCGTAGTTTTTTCTCCGGTTTACCGGGATGTCTTTGTGCCGGTTCAGGTACGCCCTGAAGCTCTCGAAGAGGGAAAATAAGGGTTCGACTTCATCCGTTTCGTAATAGGTGGCCAGGAGCATGGCTTTGGAGCCGAGGTTATAGGCCACGTCATCATATTCCACCTCCTGGAGCAGTTGAATTACTTTGTCGTGCTCTTTTTGGTAAAAATAGACTTGCGCCAGGTTATACGTTACGGCATTATCCCTGTATTTTGGATGCAGGCGGTCATTATATTGATTGATAAAATTTTCAACCCATTTGAATTTCCCGAGCCGTAAACCAGTGCCGATGATGTTTTTGAAATGCCAGGGGGACAATTCCCCATCCGAGAAAATGAGTTCTTTATCCAGCAGGTCTTTATAGAGTTCGAACAATTCCCCAAGAAAATTGAGCTGGCCGCGGTTAGACTTGCGGATGCAATAATTCATGGCATAGGAATACATGGCATTGGCTTCTTTATGGGGGAAGTCGAGGCTGTGCTTGTTGAGCAGGGACTTTAGGCGGTAATAATGGGATTCTTCGTCGACCTCCGTTTGGGTCAGGTAAATCTGGTAATAGATGGAAATAGCCGGCACGTTTTCATAGTTGTGTTTTTTTATGTGGTTTACGATCTCATCAATAAACAGGAGCTCGTATTCGTAGGAGACGACATATTGGCGGCTCAAAACAGAACAATAAAGCCGGAGCTTTTCGGCCAGGTAAAAGTAATCCAGGTTGGTGATAATATCCTCCACATTGGTCTTTTCTGTCCGGTTGGTTTCGAAGTCGGTTAAGTCATAGTAGTTCTTTTCAATTTCGTACTGGTAGAAATAATAACTGGAAGGTTTATGGTTTTGCTGCTTCGACAGTCGCCGGGCTGTCCGCATGGCAGTGCTGTATAATTTCTTCATTTTCTTTTTGCCGACGGACTCCATCAGGTAGGTAGCCTGGTGCAAAGGATTGCCTTCATATATTTGCTGGGCCAGGTAACCTTCGATGAGCTTCAGTAAATCAGAACAATATTTCCTGAACCGGACATCATCGTATTCTTTATCCGCCTGAATCTTTTGCCACACATATTCTTTCTCCAGGTTCACGCCGTTTTCCCCGTTGATGGCTGAGATCAGGACCTCAAACAGCTCCACTAACTCTTCGCTCCGGTTAAAATAAGGAGACTGAATATACTTGCGGCAACGGTTCTGCTCGTATTTGTCGAAATGTTCCAGGATGGCGTACAACTTACTATTGTACATATTGAGAATTTTTTAGTATTTTGGCCCTGTTATTAGCAATGGTTACCCCCCAATGGGCCCCGAAGCCCAAATTTAGGTAATTTTTTCCTTCGGCGACGAGGCTCCCCCGCCTTTGTTGCCGCTCATGGCAGTATAGCCGGTTTCGTACTTTAAAAATTATCCACATTCCCGAAACTGGGTGAAAAAATTATCGTAAATACCGAGAATTGTTTTATTTTAGTGGGCGAATAGCAATGATTACGCCCCCAGTGAATTAGCAATGAGTAAAATCCACGAACATGAATGTATCTCTACGCAAGCAAATTGTATTTTCCCTGCTCCTGGCCCTTGGCCTGCCTCTGGCCCTGTGGGGGCAAGTAGAGAGGCCGACCATATTCGAGGGCCAGACCTACGAGTACGCATTCCGGTCTGAACCCAACCCGCCCGGCCTGCCCATTCAGCCGCAACACGGCGACGCCTATTGGGTGTCCGCCGGCCAAACTTACGAGTATATATTACGGTATACGCCGGACGACGGCTTCATCGGCTACGACACCATGCGGCTGTCCTACTTCAAAAAGTTCGGCAATTCCGTGTTCCTACCCCGTACCGTTACCTTTTACATTACAGTAGATACAGCCCAGGTTTTTGCCGAGCCCGATTACACCACCACCCCCGTCGGCCAGAGCGTGACGATGAATGTCGTCGAAAACGACTCTACTACCAACGGCGGACTGGTGTTGAAAAATATCCCGCTGGTCAACAACGGCACGGCAACGATCGCCGGCGACTCCTCGATCACCTTTACGCCTGCTCCCGGCTTCGAAGGCGTGGCCTACCTCAACTATGTAGTCTGCGACGCCGTCGGCAGCTGCGACAACGGCACCGCCAGCTTCTTCGTGATCGGGCCGTCCGCCAGCCAGCCCGACACCGCCCGGATTTTTACCCGCAAGAACCGCCCGCAGGCCGTTTTCGTGCCTTATGATTACCTGCTGGTGGGAAGCCCCACCAACGGAACCTACGACGAAAGCGGGGACTATCCCATTTATATGCCGGCTCTGAACTATGTCGGGTTCGACTACATCAGCTTCGATTACCTCGGCGTGAGCAAAGTCATAGAAATTGAAGTGCTGGACATTCAGGACAGCAAATTCGCCTTTGACGACCGGTTCTACATGACACCCTATGACGGGACCAGAGAGATCAATGTCTTATCCAATGACCTCTACGGCTCCAATTCCAGTTGTTTCCAACTGGTAGGTTCAGCCCAGTACGGTACTGCCGAGTGGGTCTTCGGCCAGGACGCCAGAGGGGTAGTGCGCTATACCCCGCCCGCCGGCTTTACCGGGGTGGACTGGTTTACCTACTCTATATGCGAACCCGGCACGCCCGGCAACGTCGAAACCGCCACCGTCTACGTGTTCGTCAGCAATTTCGAGCCCTCTTCGAGCCTCTTCCGCCTGAGTACGCCGAAAGTGACGCCACTCGTGGTCGGCTACAGCGTGCCCATCCAGCAGTTTTCGTTTTCCATCATAGCCCAGCCCGACCTGGGAACGGTCGCTTTCCTGCCCGGCCAGGTAGACACCACCATCTACGGCCAGCAGGTGACGGGCTACAACCTGATCCTCTACATTCCCGGAGCAGCGGTCAACAGCGGCCTGGATGAGTTCGAGCTGAAATACTGCGTCCTGGACAACGGCGGGTGCAGCTATGAAAAGACCGTGAAGGTGGAAGTGGACATCCTGGATATCGGCAGCGGCGCCGACCCCATGTGTTTCGACGACTGCGTCTGGTCCGGAGACACCAACTTCGACGGGGCAGTGAATATGAAGGACCTGCTGCCGATCGGCCTGTGCATGGGCGAAGTGGGAATCCCCCGCTCTGAAGTCAACCTCACGCTTTGGTACGGACAATACGGCGACGACTGGCAGGCCCCCTTCCAGCAGGCCCCCATCGACCTTAAACACCTGGACACGGACGGAGACAGCATCATCACCTCTCTGGATACTTTCGCCATCAGCAACTTCTACGGCAATACCCACTCGCTGACGCCGGTAGATGTCCCCTTCTTTGAGAACGAGATCGTGCTCAGCAGCAATATCTTTGCCCAGCCGGGCGACTATGTCGAACTGCCCATGTTTATGGGCGACGCCGGCGACCCGGCCCGGAACGTCTACGGCTTTACTTTCCCATTTCAGTATAACCCGGCTTTTGTGGTTCCCGGCAGCGTGGCGCTGGATTTTGAAACCGACAGCTGGCTGGCTTATAACTCTCCTATCCTGTTTATGTCTAAGAATGATCAGGATGGGTTGGTTGAAGCTGGTTTCACTCGTACCAACGGGGTTGCTGCGGATGGTTACGGACGGATAGGAAAAGTCGGGTTTGTTGTGATTGATGACCTCGATGGATTCCGGTCAGACTCTGAAGGGCTAAACTTCGAAGTCGGCGGCGGCGTCGCCACCGTGATGAACAGCGCGGGGCTGACCTTTGGCGCCAATATCCAGAGCGCCACCATACACATCGTGCAACCTCAGGAAGAACCCACCGGGTTGAATCCGGACCAACTCAAACTGTATCCCAACCCGACCAACCTCGGCTTTATCAACGTTCACATGAACGGCGGGCTGGAGTTTGAGCGCGTACTGATCCACGACCTCACCGGCCGGCAGGTGTTCGACACCGGCAACGTGCTTGCCCGCCGCATGCAACTGCCCGTCCGGCAGCTGAACAGCGGTATGTACTTCCTCAGCGTGTACACGCAGCAGGGCGTGATCAACAAGAAATTCGAAGTGATGCGGTAAAAAAATAACCCGGCAGTCCTGAAATGCAGGGCTGCCGGGTTATTGTCATGCAAATTAAGCTGAAAAAATTTCTTATATTACTGATAATTCAGTAATATTGTTACGGTAAAATCCGTTGAATACAGACATTCATTGCTTTTTAATATTCGTGGAATTATAATCATTGCTAGTGAGTCGCACATTAATTGTGCGGCTTTTTTTTTGCCTTCCCTTCACTTTGTTTTCACAAGTCCATACAATTTGAATTAAATTTCATTTGTAATAATTTCACCAAAAGCACTTTGTCGGAATCAACTGTGGTTTATTTAAAATATTTTTTTCACAATGTGGTGATTTTGTTCTTGTTTGCCTCGGAAAAAGGTTGAATATTTGTACCGTGAGAGAGAGAAAAGAAGCAGAGTGAAACAGTCGGCAGCTTAAAGCGGTTGCCGCAAAGAATTAGGATATGTTCATGGGATTATAATTTTTAGTAGCGAGTCGCCCGCAAGAAACGGGCGGCTCCCTATTTTGAAATCTTCCCAAAGGACGTTGAAGCAGCCCCCGGCGGTTGCTTTCAGGATAAACCATAAGATTCATTTTGGATATGTTCATGGGATTATAATTATTGTACGGCCCTGATGCTTGCCATCGGGGCTTTTTTTTTGGACGGGCCGCTTAAAAGTGGCCCGTAGCCTATCCTATACTGCATCTTCGACAAGCCTGCCGGCCGCCGGAACGGCAACGGGCGCTGCCAGGTTGGTAAAACCAGGGCCAAACCGAAACCAGACAGGTTGTCAATACCCATACCTCCCTCCCCACCACTGCCGCAGCCGTTTCCTTATCCCTTCCTCCGGCGGGTTGGCCTGCGGGTCGAACAGTTTGGTTTTGCTGACCTCTTCCGGGAGGAACTCCTGTTCCACGAAGTTGCCGGGATAATCGTGCGCATACTGGTAGCCCTTGCCGTAGTCCAGCTGCTTCATCAGCTGGGTGGGGGCGTTGCGCAGGTGGAGAGGCACCGGCAGGTTCCCGGTCTGCCGCACCAGGGCCTGCGCCTCGTTGATGGCCTTGTAGGCGGAATTGCTCTTGGGAGAGGTTGCCAGGTAAACGGCGGCCTGCGACAGGATGATGCGCCCTTCCGGAAAGCCTACAGCCTGCACGGCCTGCAGGGCAGTGGTGGCCATGAGCAGGGCGTTGGGGTTGGCCAGTCCGATATCCTCGGCGGCAGCGATGATCATCCGACGGGCGATGAATTTGATGTCTTCCCCGCCTTCGATCATGCGCGCCAGCCAGTAGACGGCGGCGTTGGGGTCGCTGCCCCGGATGGACTTGATGAAGGCCGAGGCGATGTCGTAGTGCTGCTCCCCGGCCTTGTCGTAGCGGGCGATGTTCTGCTGCACCCGCTGAGCGACCATGTCGTTGTCGATGCGCAGGGGCTGCCCTTCTTCCCCGAAGTTGGCCACCAGCTCCAGGATGTTGTACAGCTTGCGGGCGTCGCCGCCGGAGAACTGCAGCATGGCGTCGTACTCCCGGATTTCGATGTCCTGCTGCTTCAGGTACTCGTCTTCCTTCAGCGCCCGATCAGCCAGAAAGATCAGCTCTTCTTTGCTGAGGGGCTCCAGCACGTATACCTGGCAGCGGGAGAGCAGGGCCGGGATGACCTCAAAAGAGGGGTTCTCGGTGGTGGCGCCGACCAGCGTGACTACGCCCTGCTCGACCGCCCCGAGCAGGGAATCCTGCTGCGACTTGCTGAACCGGTGGATCTCGTCGATGAAAAGAATGGGGTTGGGGCTGTTGAAAAAGTGCTGGCTCCGGGCCTTCTGGATCACCTCCCGCACGTCCTTCACCCCCGAGCTGACCGCCGAAAGGGTGTGGAAGGGCCGCTTCAGCTCGTTGGCAATGATGCGGGCCAGCGTCGTTTTGCCTACCCCCGGCGGGCCCCATAGTATAAAGGAAGGGATTTTGCCCGCCTGAATGGCCTGGCGGAGCACAGCCCCCGGGCCGGCCAGGTGCTTCTGCCCGACGTATTCGTCCAGCGTCCTGGGGCGCATTCTTTCTGCCAGTGGTTGCATGTATCAGGTTTTTATGCTTCAAGATAAACATTTGCCACATAGAAATTATCGGGATTTGCAACTGGCACCACCTATGTGTTCTATTGTGAAAACCTCTATGTGGGCTATGTGGCAAAACTAAAAGCCTCCAAACAAGCAGGGGCTTTAGAAAATGCCAAATTATAATATACTGTACACCGTACAAAACTCCGGCTCTTTCCGTTCAGCCTTAGACAGGTAGGCCCAAACCCCAAACCCCAAACTCCCAAACCCCAAACCCCAAACTCCCAAACCCCAAACCCCAAACCCCAAAACCCAAAACCCAAAACCCAAACTCCCAAAACCCAAAACCCAAAACCCAAAACCCAAAACCCAACCTTTCCCCCCAACCTTACGTGTATGGCAGCGAAAGAAAAATTTACAAACAAAGATGAATCCGATGAAACAATTGCTACTATTATTGATCTTCGCCTGCGCCGCTCTGGGGCTGCCGGCTCAGAATGTAAACCTCACCGTCAGCGGAACGGTTGCCGATACCAGCGGCGAACCGGTGGAGGGAGTCCAGATTCAGATTTTTACCGATTCCCTCTCCACTGTTTTTATTTATTATAATTCCGTTGCTACCGATGCTCAGGGCCAATACAGCGATGCATTTTCCGTGCCGGGCAATTTCACCCAGGGCACGCTGTACGTTGTGATGACGGATTGCAACGGATACCAGGTACTGCAAACGCTTGGCTGGAACCCGGGCAATACAAATCTTACGGCTGATTTTACTTACTGCGACGTGCAGAGTTTTTGCGAAGTGTTCGTTTCAGCCAGCGGCGGCGGGCAGATTCAGGCAAATCCTACCGGGGCGGCTCCCTATGCCTACCAGTGGAGTACCGGCGAAACTGCTCAGAGCATCCAGCCTAACGCTGCGGGCGTATACTGCGTGACCGTCACCGACGCGGCGGGATGCACGGCCAGCTCCTGCTATGACTTTGGCAACCCCATAGATACCACCTGTTACGTTTATATCTCCCTGGAGGGCAATACCGGCGCCGGGCTGCTGGTCGAAGCGGTGGGCGCCGGGATGCCGCCCTTCTCCTACCAGTGGAGTAGCGGCGAAACAACCAACACCATTGTGATTACCAGCACCGGTACATACTGTGTGACTCTAACCGACAGCCAGGGATGTGTTTCGGTGGCTTGTGCGGATGCCAACGTTCCGCCATGTGATGTCGACATCCAGGTGGATTCGTCCGGGCTTATCGCCCTGGCAACGGGAGCAGCCCCCTTTGCCTACGCCTGGAGTACCGGCAGCGCCTCCGCTTCAATAATACCCGATACCGAGGGCCAGTACTGCGTGACCGTCACCGATGCCAGCGGCTGCCAGTCTTCGGACTGCTATTCTGTGCCGGCAGCCGGTAATTTCCGCATCCGGGGATACGTCTATCTGGCGGACAGTACCGCTGAAGAGGCTCTGCAGGGCGATGTATATCTCATTCAGTATGACGATATAGCGGGAACGCTCACGGCACTGGATACTGCGCCTATCCTCTCGACCGGTTTCAGCAGCGGCAGTTACGACTTCGGCGACGTGCCGGCCGGCGAATACCTGATCAAGGCGGCGCTTTCACCCGGTTCTTTCGGGTACGCGGACAACCTGCCTACCTATTTCGGAAATGTACTCTGGTGGGACGAGGCTACTTCCGTAACGACGCCTTACAGCGGGCAGGCCTACTTCAGCATCGTGCTGGTGCAAGGCGACAACCCCGGCGGCCCCGGCTTCATTGGCGGGCTGGTCACCGATGGGGCCAACTTCGGTGCCGAACCCATAGAAGGGCGGGGCGGGCAGCCGTTGGCCGGCGTGTCCCTGATCCTGCTGGATGAGTTCGGCCGGCCTGTTACATGCGCCTACAGCGATGCGGACGGCGCCTTCGAATTCCCAGGACTGGCCTGGGGTACCTACGAGGTCGTCCTGGAACTGCCCGGGCACGAGCAGGCCAGCTACCGGGTAACGTTGGGGCCGGACAACCCGGCCGTCCACGGCCTTACCTTTGAAGTGACGGAAGCCGGCGTCCTGAGTGTTGATGCGGAAGGACTGCAGGCCGGCCTTCAGCTGTTCCCGGTACCCGCGCTGGACAGGCTTTCCGTAGTGTTCGAATCCCGGAGCGCAGGCAAAATCCTGCTGTCCGTCAACGACTTCTCCGGACGGGTGCTCTTCCGGCAGGTGGCGGAGGTACAACCCGGCATACAACAGTTCAACCTGAATATTGGCGACTTGCCGGCGGGGATGTATACCCTGGGTATTTTGGGAGAAGGAGGCCTGACAGGCAGGCAGTTTGTCAAAGAGTAGCGTAATTTTACAAATTCGAAAAGCATAAGGAAAACCGGGAAAAACCTGTCAGGCTCAAATAAAGACTGCTTTGGAAATAGGCCCCACATTGCTGGAAGACTGCAAACGCGGAGAGCGCAAGGCACAGTTCATGCTGCACCGCCTGTGCTTTCCGGTGTTGATGAGCATCTGCATGCGGTACCGCAGAAACGAGCAGGAAGCGGCGGCAATGCTCAATGTGGGTTTTCTGAAGATACTGGACAACCTGGACAGGTACGAACCGAAAGTCCCGTTCGGGGCCTGGATCCGGCGCATCATGATCAATGTGCTGATCGACGATTTCCGGAAAAACAGGAACGTCCGCGAACTGATCGAATACACCGACTTTGCAGAGGGGCACAAAGAAGAAATGCCTGTAGACTACAACGAAGCGGAAAAGCAGTTTGACGCCGAACAACTGGAGGCGTTCATCCAGGCCCTTCCGGCCATGAGCCGCAAAGTGTTCAACCTGTTTGCTGTCGATGGGTATGCTCATGCCGAGATCGCCGGGCTGCTGGGCATCAGCGAAGGCACCTCCAAATGGCATGTTTCTTTTGCGCGGAAGAGGCTGAAGGAGATGATGCAGCGGGCTGCCAATTCTTCGAGGGTTATATAAAAGGGAAAATATGGATCCGACAGATCAATTTTTCAGGAAGAAGCTGGTGGAGCGCCAGTATGAGTACAAGGAATCATACTGGGAAGAGGCCGAACGCCTGATAGAACAGCGGGAAAGGCGCCGCCGCCGCCGCACCTTGTGGTGGTGGTTGACAGGTGTTTTGCTGCTGGCTGGCCTGGGTGCCGCCGCCTGGTTGTATCTGGGGAATGAGAATAGCGGCCATACGGTGCCCGGCGCATTCCGGATCGATACCCCCTCCTCTGGCCGGATGGGCCCAAACACGACAGCAACAGACCGGTTTTCGGAAATGCCGGTTCAGCGGGCAGAGCCGGAAAATAACGGCCTCAAAGGCGACATGGCCTCCGGAGCTGAGCAAAAGGGCAGGGCGGGCAGCCCGAAAAACAAGGAAGAAGGGACCGCCTTTGCCGGACGCCCCGGCACCAGCCTGCCGGAAAAGCGGATTTCTACTGGAAGGACGTCAGGCCATGAACCACCGGCCGGAACGGCCCTCGAAGAAGAAAGGGACAGGAAGAAGGTGCTCCCGGCCGCTCCCTCGACGCCGGGAAAAGAAACCGGGAAAGGCGAACCGGTGGCGCTTGGACCCGGACAAGGGATGGAAATCAACAGCCTGGCCCTTCTCCGGGGCCCCGTGCAGGGCCGGCCGGCAAGCCTGGGGGTAGGGGTTGCCCCGGCGGTTTCGGCGCCACCCGTCCGCCTCCGAAAGCGGTTAAGCTGGGCGCTTACGGGGGCGGCAACCCTGAACCCGTCGCCGGGAAAAACCCTGCTGGGCGGAACGGCCGGCCTGCAGGTTTACCGGCGGGTAGGGGAAAAATGGACGCTGGCCTTCGGCGGGCAGTACCGGCTGCGGGGCGGCACGTTCGGGCCGTCGCAGGAAAGCCGGATAGTGGCCTACCGGTTCGGTCGGGAGGAGCAGCGGTACAGCCTGCAACCGAACCGCCTCCACTACGCCGAAGCCTCGCTCCTGGCAGAATGGCCGGCGAAACGCCATCGCTTTGCCCTGGGCCTGGGGTGGAGCTATCTGCTGGGCATTGAAGGCAGCCTCGACGGTGCCCGGAAAGAGGAATTCGCCCCTGGCTTTGGCGCTCCGGGAAGCCAGGACCGGGGCTGGCTGGACGAGGAAGGCTATAAGAAGCAGTTCTGGACAGGCCGGGCGGCGTATCATTTTCAGATTGCCGGGCGATGGTCGCTGAGGGCGGAAATGCAGTATGTGCCGGGCAGCATACTGGAAAAGGGCAGGGGAGGCGAGCCCGGAACCCTGCTGCTGAAGGAATCCGGGCCTGTTATTTTCGACCTGGGGATAAAGTATGGATTATGAATTTTTTGAAAAGAATATTACCCGCTATTCCGGGGCTGAACGGGATTGGCGTTCGCAAGTGCGGCAGGTTTTCAGGCGAATGCCGGGCGCCGGATGCCAGGCCACAGGTTCGCGGCACGCAAATACGGCAGGCTGCTTCAATACACGGGCTTCAAATAGCATCCAATGCAAAAGGGGTAGTCATAATATCTGGTGCCGTCGCGCTGATACTGCTTTTTAGCCATTGCCGGAAAATAGAGCTGCCGCCACCGGACGCCGGAGTTCCCGTCTTCGCCTTGCAGGCACGCCTGGACGGCGTGCCCCTCGAAATTTCCGCCGGAGACTCCAGCTATGTCCTGCGGGCATCTTTCCGGGCCGACAGCCTGGGCGTGCCCGTCTATCAGGGAGCTTTCCGGGAGCTGGGGTGTGCCTCCGGCTGCCGCCCGGCCATCAGCTTCTCGGTCCGGGGTGCCGGCCCGGGGTCCGCCCGTCCGGAGGCGGAACTTCAACCGGGCAGATATGCATACCTGCAACCCCTGGCAGACAGCACGGAAATTATCTACAAAGCACAGTTCGCCGGAATGCACGAGGCCAGCACGGTCGACGCTCCGTTGTCTTATCGCTGGGACTTCGGCGACGGCAGCACTTCCAACCTGCAGAACCCGGAGCACCTGTATCCCGACGACAGCCCCCGCCTGGTCCGGCTGGAAAGCCGTAATGGGAACGGTTGTGCCAGTTATAAGGAAAAGCGCATCGCTTTCGAGCCCCAGCCCGTGCCTTGCGAAGTAGATTTTGTCATACAGCCTGCACAGGGGGCATTTCCCGCTGAAGCGGTTATGGAAGGGCCGCTGAGCAATTATGAAGCCTGGAGTTGGTTCGAAGGGGATTCCAGCCTGATCGCCAACTACCCGTTACCGCAGCTCGTGCCCCAGGATACCCTGGAGCAGTGCTTAACTGCTACTACTATCGACGGGTGCCAGGCCCAATCCTGCCAGTCCGTATTCCTGAACAGCTTCCAGGATTTTGAATACTGCGCTACCGATTTTTCCTATCAGGTGGAAGTAGATACTTTTTTTATGCCCGCCCCGGATCAGTACGGTACGGTATGGGTAGAGTACACCGATGAGTCCGGCCGCTTGTCCAGTTCCGCGTTCGGCGCCCAGGACAGCCAGGGGGCGGCATTCTTCGACATCATCGCCCGCGAACCTTTTGAACCCAACGAAAACGGGCAGCCCACCGTAAAACTGGAAATATCCTTTCAATGCCTGCTCTATGGCGCCGGCGGCCAACTCTTCGGAACACTGTCCGGCACGGGGGTAATCGCTGTGGCGCACCCCTGATGCGCCAGGTTTTTTAAAAAATATCCGCAGGAGGATAACGCTCGCCTGTCCATCGTGCCCATCGCATCTTTCCAGCCGCCTGAATCCTGGGCCGGGCCTGCGGAATCCTGTCTATCCTGTTCATCCTGTCTACCCAAAGCCAAGCCCCCCCAAAGTTGATCCTGTTCATCCTGTCTACCTAAAGCTCCCCAAACCTGTCTATCCTGTTCATCCTGTCTACCCAAAGCCAAGCCCCCCAAACCTGTTCATCCTGTCAAAAATTATCCTGCCCATCCTGTCCGAACCCAGAGAAAGGCCATTATCTTCACCGTATGGATTTTACGGGAAAGACAGTACTCATCACCGGCGGCTCGCGCGGGATCGGGCGGGCGGCAGCGGTAGCCTTCGCCCGGAAAGGCGCCCGGGTGGCCATCAGTTTCCGAAGCAACAAACAGGCGGCGCTGGAAACCATGGAGATGCTCCGGGGGGAAGGCCATCTGCCCATTCAGGCGGACATCAGCCGGCCCGAGGTTGTCCGGCAGATGGTAGATACCGTCGTCCGGGAATTCGGGCGCCTGGATATCCTGGTCAACAATGCCGGCATCTTCGAAGCCCATCCCATCGACCGCTGCAGTTACGAAGAATGGCAGGAGAGCTGGAAGCGCGCCCTGGACACCAACCTGACCGGTGCCGCCAATGCCTGTTATTGCGCCGCCCGGCACATGATCCGGCAGGGCGGCGGGCACATCGTCAACGTCTCCTCCCGCGGCGCCTTCCGGGGAGAACCGGGGCAACCGGCCTACGGCGCATCCAAAGCGGGAATGAACGCTATGGGCCAATCGCTGGCACAGGCGCTGGCGCCGCACCATATCTTCGTAGGCACGGTAGCGCCCGGCTTTGTAGAGACGGACATGGCAGAAGAGGTGCTGAACAGCGATGCCGGAGACGCTATCCGCCGGCAAAGCCCCACCGGCCGGGTGGCCCGCCCCGAGGAAGTGGCCTACTGTATCCTTTTCCTGGCTTCCGAACAGGCGGCGTTTACGACGGGTTGTATCCTGGACATCAACGGAGCTTCTTATTTGCGGACCTGATACGGACAAGTCTGAAGGTCAATTGTTTAAAGTTTTGCCTGGACCCCGGCGCACTATGCCGCTAAATCCCCCGCAGCGTCTCCATCAGTTCCTTTTCCAGCACCGGCTGCATGTTCACATCCACCAGCTTTTCGGCAGCCCGTCGGATAGTGCCGCAACCGTAGTAGAGCTGTCCTTCCACCAATCCGATCAGATGAGCGGTGGCAGCCAGCTTTTCCGGGATGTTGACCGCCGTACAATTGTGTTTCCCGGGGTACATCCGGGCAACAGCGTGGATGTCTTTGAAAACGAGGTACCCCAGCAGGGCATCGAACTTTTCCACCGGGCTGGCCGGCCGGGCGGTGACCATGCAACGGCTGGACCGCCGGGCAACGAAAAAGTCGCAGCCCGCCCAGTTGAAGTCCCGGAGTTGAAAATCATAATATTTCTGCCCTTCTGCTTTCCGGACCCGCACGGAACCGCCGGAAGCCATTCCCCAGTCGAAATTCTGGCCGGAGGCGTAGGACCGGAAGGTAGAACTGGCCCCCAGGAAGAGGCGCATGGACATAGGGTTGCGGAGTTTCCTTTGCATCGGCATCCTCACCGCAACCGGCAAGGCAAGTTTCAGCGGCAACCCACCTTCTCCCTGGCTGGCCCGGACCATGATCTGCCCGGCCGATTCCATCAGGCGGTCCTCGGACGTAGTCGGGCGGCCCGCCATGAGCATCTCCGCCTGCGTAAAGGCCTCTTTCAGGCGGATCTCGACAGGCCCCCGGACAGGGCGCCCGAGAGGAGTGGTTATGGCAAACGGAGGAATGGTTAGCCGGGTGCCTTTGTTGCCAACCAACACGGTGTTCTTTTCCGGGTCGGCCTGGAACAACTGGTCCGGCGGCCCATACAGGGCCAGCAGTTCTTTAAGGTATTGCTGGGGAGCCGATTGGAGGGACTTTAACAAGGGGACTTGTTGAGTCGTCATGGGACAGCTAGTTTTCTCTAGTAATTGATCAATTCAGGGGGAAAGTGTCAGGCTTCGGATTGCTGTGCCCACATATAAACCGGAAAACACATTTCCAGGCCTTGCGAAAGGGACGGAAATATACTACCTCTGAAAAATTGGGGAGAAAAAGGGGGGATGCCGTTTGTTAACGAATATCCTGCTACTCACCTTTACGGGAAACCGGCGGTAAGGTTTCTTTTTGGCCGGAAAAATTTGACAGGATGGACAGGATTTGCACCGGGCGTGGGGTTGTGCAAAAAGGCCGAAAACAGACAGGATTAACAAGATTTACAAGAAGAAGGGTGGTGCGTTTGTATAGACAGGATGAACAGGATGAACAGGTTTTGGGGGCCTGTGGATTGAGGTAGGCAGGATTAACTGGTGTTGCGTTGATATATAGACAGGATGAACAGGATGAACAGGTTTTGGGGGCTTTTGCCGGTCAGTCCGGCATCCTGTTAATCCTGTTAATCCTGTTAATCCTGTCTACTACAAGCATCTTCTCCCCGGTGCCGGCCGGGGGCTTTGAAATCCTGTCCATCCTGTAACCTGTCAGCGGATCAACGTCACCGACCCCATCTTCTGATATCTGTTATTGCCCGTCTGTGAACCCTGCCAGAGCGTCTCGTCCTCGAAAATAGCCTGGGCTTTCCATACGTATACATCCTGGGGCAGGGGGGCACCGTTTAAGGTGCCGTCCCAGCCTTCCGCCGGCTGGCCGTTGCGCAGCAGGCTGCTCTCCCACAGGAGCTGCCCGTAAGGTGAAAAGACTTGTATGCGGTATTCCTTCAGGCCGATGCCTTTGGGCAGGAACAGGCGCGAATCGTTGGTGCCCTGATCGGGAGCGAAGGCGTTGGGCACGTAAAGGTCTTTGATCAGCTCAGGGCGCAGGATCAGCAGGGTGTCGTCCCGGCAGCCGCCTTCGGAAGCGGCGGTGAGGCGTATTTCGTAGGCGCCGTTGTGAAGGAAGCGATGGGTGGGATCCCGTTCCCGGCTGGTGCCGCCGTCCCCGAAGTCCCAGTGGTAGGAATCGGCCTGGAAGGAGGTATTGATGAAACGGACCGTGCCGGTAGGAGAGCCGTCGAGCTGTTCTTCCACCCACTCGAAGCTCGCCTGAGGCTGTTTCAGGACATGCACCGCCGCCGGCAGCCGGAGGCTGTCGTAACACAAACTGTCATAAGCGACCGTCAGGCTGACGTCGTAATAACCAGGAGTGGCGTAGAGGTGGTGCCCCTGCGGTGCGGTGGAAGCCGTTCCGTCTCCGAAATCCCAAAAGAACCGGTTTCCCCTGGAATAGTTGGCGAACGACACTGCCAGGGGCTGGCAGCCAATGGCGGAATCCAGGGCAAAATCAGCCAGAGGAAGATCATAAAGGCGCAGGGATTGCCGGGCTGTATCTGCACATCCGTATTGGTTGGTGGCGATCAGGGCAATATCGTAATCGCCGGGTTCAATATACTCCTGGGAGGGGTGGACTAAGGTGCTGGTTGCCGGCAGCCCCAGTTCCCAGCGGTACCCCTGGGCACCTTCTGAGCTATTCCTGAAATGAACGTTCGCCGGCAGGCCGCAGGCCTTTTCTTTTTCCACCCCGAAGGCTGCCTGCGGCAGAGGGAAAACGAAAATGCCGGCATAGACGCTGTCGGTGCGGCAGCCTGCCGCATTGTATACCGAAAGGCGCACGGCATAATCGCCGGCTTCGGTGTAGGTGTGTGCGGGGTTGGGCTGGGCCGACGAGTTGCCGTCCCCGAAATCCCATTCGTAATAATTCCCGCCGGCAGACTGGTTGGTGAAGCCAACCGATAAAGGGGTACAACCTTCTGATGCAGAGAGGTCGAAAGCCGCCGCTGGCGCTTCTTCAATCCGGATTTCATGGCTGACGGCGGCCGGGCAGGCGTTTCCCGGCGAAGTGCCGGCCAGCGTGACGGTATAGGTTCCGGGGGCAGGAAAGTTATAAACCGGGTTGGTCAGGGCTGAGCTGTCTCCGGTGCTGAATATCCATAGGCTGCCGGAGATGCCGGCCGACGTATTGGTGAAGGCGACTGGCTGGCCCGTGCACAGGTTGGGGCTGTATTCGAAGGACACTTCCGGCGCCGGCAGCACTTCGACCTGGATGCTGGCACTGTCTTCCGCGCAGGCGTTGGCGGCATAGAGCGCCACCTCGTATACGCCCGGTTGTTGAAAGACGTGTACCGGGTTCTCTGCCGAAACGACATTTCCATCCCCGAAATTCCAGCTGACATGTGTGCCGGGAGTGGAGTAGTTGGCGAAAGATGCCTCAAAGGGCGCGCAGCCCAAAGTATTGCTGATATTGAAGAAAGCCCGGACTTCCTCCGGCTCTACAGTGAGCACCTGCTGCAGGGTATCCGCGCCGCAGCTGTTCGCCGCTATCAAGGTGATGGTATAGTCTGCCGGAATGGTGTCGCCTTCGAAAAGCTGAGGCGGCGGCAGGGAATCGGAGGAGGCCTGCCCGTTGCCAAAATCCCAGTAGAAGCTCTCCGGGCTGCCGGAGGAGATATTGGCAAACTCCAGCAGGAGGGGCGCGCAGCCAGTGTCCACCGTGAAACCGAAGTCGACAACCGGGAATGCCTTTACCGTCAGGGTGTCCCGGTAAATATCCGCCCCGCATAAATTTTCCGCGGCCAGGGTGATGATGTAGGTGGTGTCGTCGATGCCGGCCGGGTAGAAATGGGGGGTAGTGGGCGCCGACAGAGCGGAAGTTTGGCCGTTGCCGAAATCCCACAGGAAACTCAGGCCGTGCCCTTCGCTCTGATTCGTGAACATTACCTCCTGCGAACCACATCCTTCTTCTATACCGGGGATGAAGAGTGCCTCGGGCGGAGCGACGGTTTCCACGTTCTGCTCCGCGGTGGCCTGACAGCCTGCCGTATCCGTTACGGTGAGGATAACTCTGAATATCCCAGCATTTTCATATACTTTTCCAGGATTTTCTTCCTGGGAAAAAGTACCGTCTCCAAAATTCCAGCTGAACGTAGCCGCCCCTGCCGATTGATTGATGAAAGAGGCCTCTACTCCACGGCAGCCAACGGCCGGAGCGCTGAAGGCGGCTGTGGGCGGGAGAAAAACTTCCATCATCAGGGTATCCGATTTCTGGCAGCCGGTGCTGGCGCCGGAAATGGTATAGATGATGGAGTGAACGCCTGCCCCGGCGACTTCCGGTTCGAAGTTCTGGGCGCTAACTCCAGGGCCGGACCAGGCGCCGCCGGCCGGCGTTCCTCCGGAAAGTGCCAGGGGTGCGGCATTCAGGCAGAGGCTCTGGCCCGGGCCGGCGGAGACCGGCCCGGGGTCCAGAACCTCGATCAGCAGGGAATCTTCAACGGCGCAGTTGCCGGCACCCACCCGGTAGGTCAACTGGTGGTTTCCTCCTCCGGCCTGGCCGGGGAAGAAAGCGGAGCCGTTCAGTCCGGGCCCGCTCCAGCGGCCTCCCGGCGGGTTGGCCAACGGGCTGAGGTCCAGTGCGGCGTCGCTGATGCACAAGCTTTGGTTAGGGCCGGCATCCACGTTTGCCGGGTCGATCACGCCGACGTGGACCGGTTGGCTGGCGCTGCATCCGTTGCTGCCCTGCAAGGTGTAGGTAAGTTGATAAGAACCGGCGCCGCCCGCCATAAATGGATCGAACCGGCCGCCGGCCGGGTCGGTGACGCCCGGGCCGTTCCATTGGCCACCGCCCGGAACCGGCATGGGTAACGAGACTGCGCCCGGCGTGTTGCAGTAGGCCGTGTCCGAAACGGCGATATCCGGTGCCGACAGTACACTGACAACCAGGGAGTCGGCCACGGCGCAGTTGTTGGCATCCGTGAGGGAATAACTGAGGACATAGGAGCCCGGCCCGCTCTCTGCCGGGAGGAAAACATTGCCGTCCAGTATCCCTCCTTCGCTGCTGGACCAGGCACCGTTGGCCGGCGCTCCGTTCAGTTGAAGAGCCGCCTCGCTGGTGCATAATTCTGCGTCGGGGCCGGCATCCACGGCGGCGGCCGGCATGACCGTTACCGTCAGGCTGCCCTGCATGGAGCAGGCGCCTACGCCGTAATTGTATTGCAACAGGTTGTCGCCCGGGGCTGCTGCCGCCGGGTTGAACCGGCCGCCGGCGGCCACCCCGCTGCCGGACCAGGTGCCGCCGCCCGGGTCGGCCGACAGCACAAAGGGCGCATCCGAACTGCAGACGGTGACATCCGGCGGCATGGAAAGGGCAGTGGGCTGCTGGACGGTGAAGGTGTCCTGCACCGCCGTCGTGCCGCAGGCGTTGCTCACCTCGAGTTCGACGGTATAGTTGCCCGGAGTATCATACTGAATATTTCCGGGCAGGGCATCGGTGGAGCTTTCCGGCTGGCCGCCGGGGAAGCTCCAGGCGTACTGGCCGGCGGCGGAGCCATTGAGCTGTACCTGCACCAGGCTGCTGTCGAAGGCCAGCGTGGCAGACTGGCAGAAGTCGGGAATCGGCCCCAGGCCTATGGCAGGCGGCCCCGGCAGCAGGAGGGTGGTGTCCCAGCTTGCTTCCGCACAGGCGTTCGCGACGGTGAGCTGGATGCCGTAAGTGCCTCCCTGGGTAAATTCCACGACTGGGCTGGCGGAGGCAGCGCCGGTGCTGTCGGCGAAGGCCCAGCCTTCGCCCGGGCTGATGTTCCATTCGTAAGACAGGTTTTCCCCTTCCGAACTATTGTTAAATGGGATGGTGAGCGGGGTGCAGCCACCGTTCCCACTGCCGCCCGGATCGGGCACTTCGATGGCCGCCCCCGCGCCGGGAGGCTCCTGGATGACAACCTCCCGGCTGATGCTCACCGGGCCGCAGGCAAAACTCACCAGCGTCATTTCGATGGTGTATACCCCGGGCGTCAGGAACTCAATCTCTATGGCACCGGAGCCAAACAGGCTGCCGCTCACCACATTCCAGTCTTCTCCCGCCGTTCCGCTGATCGTCCAGCTGGGGTTGAGCACGTCGATGCACGCCGATGGGTTGCCCGCAACTACTTCGCTGATATTCGTGGTATTGTTCTCAAAGCCGTAGATCGCTCCCACACATCTGAATGCCGGTTGAAGCACTTCGAAGGAGGGCTCGGGCGGCTCGCTCACTTCGATTGGCTCGATGGTCGCTGTGGAGGAATTGCAGGGGTTGGACGCCACGATCCTGATGTCAAAAGCATTGGTGTAGTTGCCGGTGCTGGTCGTCACGCCGCAGGAGCTTTCCTGGAAGGTGTAGGTAAAGACATCGGGCAGGGAATCCTGGTTGAAATGGGCCACCTCCTCTCCGCTGATAAAGATGGTGTATTCGGTACCGGGCGGGTTGCCCCCGGTATTGGTGATCGGAAAGTCGAGCGTGGCCGGCGCGCACAGGCCGACGGTATTGCCGGGGATGGCCAGGCCTACCGATGGGTTGCCGCCGTTGTAAAAGGTGTAATTGTCGGTATAGGCGCAGCCGTTCTGATGGACGGCAGTAATGAAGATCGTGTAATAACCCAGCCCGGCATAGGTATGGGATATGGTGCTGGTGTTGGAAAAGGAGGTGTTGTCGTAATCCTCGGCGGGGCTGCCGTCGCCCCAGTTGATGGTATAGGAGGCATTGTCGCTGTAGGTGGCCGATGCATTGAAGATCTCCAGGGTGAAGCTGGCGGAGCCGTTGCAGGCTTTGATGTCGTTGCCGGTTATGGTGACAATGCCGGGGGGGACGCCGATTGCGGCATCCGGTACAGCCAGGACGGTAATGTCCTGACTGCTGCAACTGTCGCCGTTTTCATAGAGGGTGATGGTGTAGGTAGAGTCTTCATTAAGCGTAGGGAAGGCATAGTTGAAGGAAGAGCCGGTGATGTCGCTCTGCCCGTCCTCGTCCAGGTCCCAGCTGTAGCTCGCGCCGCCGGCAGGGCTGTCCACGCTGAAGCTGATCTCTTCGGAGGCACAGGGGCTGTTGTTCGAAACGGTGAAGGAACACTGGCTAAAGGCAGGCCGCCAGCTTCCGATGGTAATTATGATGGTTATGATAATACAGTTTTTCATGGCGCAGTCATTCTGGTTAAACCAATTCATTTGAGTGCGTGACATATTCGCGGGTTTTATCAGTCGTCTGACGACTTTCCGTAACCCCGCTTTTTTGTAACACACTCAATTCATTTTTAAGAATCCGGGACAGGCAAAAGGGCGGAGCTGCCGTTATTCAATCCTTCAAAAGAAATGCCTGCAATCCAGGAAGCGGTTTTTCCGCCTGTTGGGCCCGCGCAGTCGCCCATTGGCGGAGGCGTTTGGCAGGAAGCGGTAGCGGAACGTGAACTCGAACACGCTGCCGGCCGCCGGGCCGACGCCGGTGGAGTTGATGTCGGCGCTGACGCCGAAGAAGAAGGACGGCTGTTGCTGCCTGCCCTGGCCCTGCGGGTTGGTGTACCCGCCGATGGTGAGGATGAAGGCGTCGGTGTGCAGGGCATTGGGCAGGTAGGCGCGGTTCTGGTAGAGCAGGCCGAGGTAGAAATTGCTGACCAGCCCGTACAGGCCTACTGTTCCCACTGTCATGTTTTCCCGGAAACTCATGAAACGGTACCCCTGCATGTCGAATTTGAAGTTGGGAGAGATGGCAATGTCCATGCCGGTTCCCTGGAGGACGGTCATCGGGATGATGATCCCGCCGTGGAAGGTGGTGCGCGGCGCCAGGCGGCTCTCCAGGTTGAGGAAGGAGTCGTTGCCCCGGGCGGACCGGCTGAGGAGGTAGGGGAGGTGGTGGAAGCTGAGGCCCAGGTGGCTGCGCACATTATGCAGGCTGCGGCCGCCCATTCTGAGGCTGCCCTCGTGCCGCCACACGACGCCGAAGTCGAAGTCGCCGTGGAAGACGCGGTCCAGCGCCGGCGTTACGCTGCTGGCGTTGACCACGCCGTACACCGGGTCCAGCTGGTCGGCAAAGACGAGCCGGCTCCAGTCCAGGGATTTTTGCACCAGCCGCCCCTCCATGCCGAAGTGTATGTTGTCTTTCGGGCCGGGAATAGTATAGGAGAGTACCAGCCCCGCCTGGTTGATGGTGAGGTTGCCAATGCCCTCGGTGTCGCGCAGCAGGTGCAGCCCCACCCCCAGGCGGGCAACCGGCAACTGGGCGTCGGCGGAGAAACCGTAGGTGCGGAAACCTTTGTCTACGCGCGCCCACTGCATCCGGGCCACGCCGGAAATGCCGATGCCGGGCTCCATGCCGGCAAAGGCCGGGTTGAGGTAAATGCGGTTGGCGTAGAACTGGGAAAAGGAGGGGTCCTGGGTGAAGCCTGTGACAGGTACTAACAGCAGCGTTAGGGCAATAGCAATCATTACCCATGGGTGTGTCCATCGAGATGTCATAATAATCGGTTTTGGGGGCTGCCATTCCAGGGTTGGACAGGTTCGCGGTTTTTGCCCGCCTCCGCCTTCGACGGACCCCAGTCCGCTTCGGCGGACGAAGGCCGTGGGCCGAAGCCACTCTGGCGGGCGAAGGCCCGGCTGAGGCACGAGGACGGCCGGAATCCGGAGCCCGCAACAGCGGCGGGCTGCTTCAGCTCAGTGGCTTCCAACAGTGCCCAACGTAAGAATGGCAGCCGTTTTGGAATATAATCGGTTAATAGTCAATACATCCGGTTGGGGTAGTGCCTGGTTCTGGAAAACTCATCCGGTGGGAGGCGCCGGCAGACTTTTAAACGTGTAGTTTTCCCGTAGCAGGTTGGTGGTAGATATAAAGGTTAGATCGTCTCGGGGGGAGCGTGTTCAACTGAGGATATTTTTCTAACGAAACGAAATGAAAAATCTTATATGAAACTTTTATTTTTTTGAAAAAAATGGAAGCGGCGGAATCTTGTCAGGTTTTCCATCTTGAAACAATAAAAAACAAGCTGTTTTGAAAATGCCCTCCTCCACGTCTCGCCTATGTGGCTTCTGCAATGCGGCCTATGTGGTAATAAAGCACCCGGTTCCCCCTCTATGCGGCCTATGTGATAAAAAAGCACCCGGCTCCCTTCTGTGGCCTAGGTGGAAAAAAACCACCCGGTTCCCCTCTATGCGGCCTATGTGAACCCCCCTATGTGGCCTATGTG
>JAGFJD010000448.1 GCA_024102975.1 Phaeodactylibacter sp.
ACTGTGGCCTGCCGTCCCTGAGCGCCAGCCCGACTGCTTTTACCTGTAGCGACGTGATTACTGCCACCCCAACGGACCTGTTCTTCTCCGAATACGCAGAAGGAACCGGCAACAACAAATACCTGGAAATCTACAATGGGACAAGCGCAATAGTGGACCTGGGCAACTACGAGGTCCGGTTATACAGCAATGCTGCCGTTACGCCTTCCAGGACAAATACTTTGAGCGGCACCTTAACCCCGGGCCAGGTACTCGTCCTGGCAAATTCCAGTGCCACCATATACGCTGGGCCACATACCGATGCCAGCACAGTCGATTTCAATGGAAATGACGCCGTTGAATTATTCAACACGGCCCTGGGCGTTACGATAGACATCTTCGGCAATATCGGCGAAAATCCAACTACTGCGTGGACAGCGCCTGGAGGATATAGCACACTAAATAAAACCCTGCGCCGGAAATCCACCGTGACCAGCGGCATAACCTCTGATCCTGCTGCCGGGTTCCCCACTTTGGTCACTGAATGGGATCTTTTTAACATTGACGACGTCTCCGGCCTGGGCGTCCACGCCATAGGTGCCCCTGTTACCCTGACGGCTACAGGCGACGGCGGCGTCCAGACTTCCTGCCTGGCGGTCGTCACCGTTGAAGACGATGAAATGCCGGACGCTGTTTGCCAGGATATTACCGTTGACATAGAAGCAGGGGGGGAATATACGCTCACAGCTGCTGATATTAATGGCGGATCATCGGATAACTGTACGCCCATTCTCAGCATCCCGGAAACGGTTTTCGACTGCAGCGACGTGGGCAACGTCATAAGCGTCACCCTTACCGTGACTGACGGTAGCGGCAACTCCGATTCCTGCCCGGCCAGCGTAACCGTTGCCGACGGCAACAACATCTGCAACCAGGCGCCCACCGCCGCCTGCCAGCCGGTGCAGGTGAACGCCGACATCGACTGCCAGGGCACGGCCGCCGCAGCCGATTTCGACGGCGGCTCCACCGACCCGGAAATGGGCATGCTCTCTTTCGGCGTATCTCCCGCCGGGCCGTACTCCCTGGGCGCGACCGATGTGACCCTCACTGTTACCGACCCGGGCGGCGCTTCCGACGATTGCATGACGACCATCACGGTCACGGACAATACCGCGCCCAGCATCGACAATTGCCCGGGCGCCGTTACCGTCAATGCCGATGCCAATTGCCAGGCTATGGTGCCAAGCCTTACCGGCAGCTCCGTCACGCTGGCTAATTCCGTTACTCAGTTTTCCGGTGCCCAGGGCGCCAATGGCTGGTACTACGGAGGGTATTTTGCGGGCGGCTTCCAGAACTTCAGCCAGCTGCCTGTCTATAACGGCGGTGTGCCCCAGTGGCAGGGCAACCAGGCATTCTCCACTCCCTTCCTCGACGCGTTTAGCGGCCATCCCGGCACCGACGACCTCCGGCAGGCCGTCCGCCGCTGGGTGAGTTCCTATTCGGGCACGGTGGCCATCAGCCTGGCCTTCTTCGACCGGGACGGCAACTGCGGCGACGGCGCCCATGTGCGGGTGTTCCTCAACGGAACGCAGATCTGGGAATACCTCAATATCCCCACCACCCTGGTCACGCAATCCTTCAGCCAGGCCATTTCCGCAGGTGATGTCCTCGACTTCGTGATCGACCCCAAGTTTGACCCCGGCTGCGACAATACCCAGTTTACAGCCCTCATAACGGCCGCCAACGGCCTGTCTGCCTCCGACAACTGCGGGCCGGTGACCGTGGGCCAAAGCCCCGCCGCCGGCACCCTGGTTGGCCTCGGCACCACCCAGATTACGCTGACGGCCAACGACGGCAACAATGACTCCCAGCCTTGTACCGTCGACCTGACGGTCGTAGATAATACCGCGCCGGTGGCTGCCTGCCAGTCTGCCATCGTGCAGCTCGACGTCAACGGCACGGGCAGCATCACCGCTGCCGATGTGTTCGACGCCGCCAATTCTTCGGACAACTGCGGCACCGTGAACCCGCAGTCGGTAAGCCCCGGCAGCTTCACCTGCGCCGACACAGGCCCCAACACCGTAACCCTCACAGTAAATGACGGCAACGGCAATACCTCGACCTGCTCGGCCACCGTTACCGTCAATGCCGGTGCCCAGGAATTCTGCGGCGATGGCATCGACAACGACTGCAACGGGCTGATAGACAACGACGACCCCGGCGCCGTTGACCAAAGCACCTGGTACGCCGACACCGACGGTGATACCTACGGCGACCCGAATAACTCCACAATGGCCTGCACCCAACCGCCGGGATTCGTCTCCGACAATAACGACTGCGACGACAGCAACCCGGCCATCAACCCCGGTGCTACGGAAGCCTGCAACGGTGTGGACGACGACTGCAGCGGCCAGGCGGACGACGGATTGGCGTCCAACGACTGGTACCTGGACAGCGACGGGGACAGCTTCGGAGCCGGTACGCCAGTCACCGACTGCCAGTCGCCGGGCGCCGGATACGTCCTTCAGGGGGGCGACTGCGACGACGGCAACGCGGCCATCAACCCGGGCGCAACGGAAACCTGCAACGGGGAGGACGACGACTGCAGCGGCCAGGCGGACGACGGATTGACGTTCAGCGACTGGTACCTGGACAGCGACGGGGACAACTACGGGGCCGGCGTGCCGGTCACCGACTGCCAGTCGCCGGGCGCCGGATACGTCCTCCAGGGGGGCGACTGCGACGACGGCAACGCAGCCATCAACCCGGGCGCAACGGAAACCTGCAACGGGGAGGACGACGACTGCAGCGGCACGGCGGACGACGGATTGACGTTCAACGACTGGTATCTGGACAACGACGGGGACACCTACGGCGCCGGCGTGCCCATCACCGACTGCCAGTCGCCGGGCGCCGGATACGTCCTCCAGGGCGGCGACTGCGACGACGGCAACGCGGCCATCAACCCGGGCGCAACGGAAACCTGCAACGGGGAGGACGATGACTGTGACGACCTGGTGGACAATGACGATCCGTCTTTGTTCGACAATACAGCGCCCACTGCCGCCTGCCAGCCTGCGGTTGTGCAGCTCGACGGTGCCGGCACGGGCAGCATCACTGCCGCCGACGTGTTTGACGCCGCCAACTCTTCGGACAACTGCGGCACGGTGAACCCGCAGTCGGTGAGCCCCTCCGCTTTCTCCTGCGCCGATGTCGGCACCCGGACCGTGACGCTGACGGTTAACGACGGCAACGGCAATACCTCGACCTGCGTGGCAACGGTAACCGTAGAAGATCCCACCAGTTTCTGCAGCCAGGTATTCTGTTTTGATTCGGAAGCGGGTAGCCTGATCGATTACATTGAGAGCCTGAGCATCAGCTCCAGTATCAAGCGGGCGCTGACCCGGAGGCTGGAGCTGGCAATCGTCAAATTCTGCCAGTATCCGGCCAGCAGCACCGTCCTCTCTTCTCTGGAATACGTCATTACTTATACACAATACCAGAGCGGGAGAGGCATCCCGGCGGCGGCAGCCAGCTACATCATTGCCGAGGCTCAGGCCCTGATTGCTGCCATTAACGCCGATACGGCGGTGTGCTGTTCGGGTGCCGGCCGCGGCCCGGGCGGCATCGACCCGGCTCAGGAAGCCGGAGCTTGCCGGATGGACGTGGCGCCGAACCCCTTCCGCAGCGAAACCCTTCTGAATTTCTCCCTGCCGGAGGCTGGCCCTGTTGCTTTGGAGGTGTTCAACCTGCAGGGGCAGCGGGTGCGCCTGCTGCGCGCTGAAACGCTGGATGCCGGCCGCCATGCCCATAGCTGGGACGGCACGGCCGACGGCGGGCAGGCGCTGAGCGCCGGTGTTTACCTGGTACGGCTGCGGACGGAAGCGGGCGTGCTGGTGAAAAAGGTGAGTTTGGTGCGGTAGCGGCGGAGAAAAAGAAGTTTCCGGCCTGTTGCCTGCACGGGTAAACAGGCCATTGCCGGACAACTCCCGGAAGCTTTCCGGATAATCAATGACAGGAGCCATCCCGGAACTTTCCATCCGGGATGGCTCCTGTTTTTTTCCCCGGGCTGTAACTATTCAGCACGCAGGCGTGCTGAATAGTTACATTTTTTTTCTAAAGCCTCAGCATGCAGGCATGCAGAATAGTTGCCATAAATGTCAAATAAATTAATTATATTAAAAATAATCGCTCTCTGGTAACGCTTCCCCTTCTGCTCTTATCAATAACAAAAACGATCACGCTTCAAAATCCCAAAATTATGGCAAAAAAAACCGCAATGAAAACGAAGTCCAAAAGCAATCCCAACGAACTGGTCGCCCTGGCATTCAGCAAGCAGGGCCAACTGCTGGCCCGGGCCCGCCCCGATGGCGGCAAGCTGCATTTCGACCTCAAACCGGAACAACTGCGCTACGCCCGGGTATTCGTCTTTCCCGAGCCGCCCGGCGGCGTTGAAGGCATCACCCTGGCCGCTGCTGAGCGCCTGCATGCTTACGAGCCGGCTATCCGCCTGGGCCCCAACAACGAGCTGGACGTCTCCCGCATCCCGGACAGCCTCGTCCGGCGGTGGCTCTGGCAGCGGTGCTGCGCCCGCGGCCGCGTCACCAAGCGCTTCCACATCGACGGGGTATGGCAGGACATGCCGGTGTGCAACGCCATCGTGCACATCTGCGAGGTAGACCCCGTCCGCATCGTGCTGCCCCGCATCCCCGATTGGGTCGTCGAGCGGCTCCGGGACGTACTCCTGGAGCGCATTCCCATCCCTATTCCTGACCCCATCCCCGACCCGTTCCCCGGCCCGCCGCCGTTCCGGGAGCTGACGCCCGTTCCGCCCCGGCCGGTTCCTGCCCTTAACCGGATACAACCGCTGAGCGGGCTGCAGCCGGCGATCGCCCGGCAGGCACCCCCCCGGATTGACCTGCCCCAGGACATCCGCCTGGAGCTGAGCAACGCCGGCGCCGCCCGGGCCCGCAACCTGCTGGTTGAACACATCGACGTCTTCCGCCCCTACCTCTGCCTGTGGCCCTGGTTCTGGCCCTGGCTCTACCGCTGTGACGAGATCACCACTGTGCGCACCGACTTCAACGGCCGCTTCGAGGCCTGTTTCTGGCGGCAGATTTTCGAAGAAAAAGCCGACCTATACTTCTGGGTGGAATACGAGATCGATGGCGTTCCCACTACCGTTTATCACCCCTCCATTCCCTGCAATACCTATTGGGACTACGCCTGCGGGGAGGAGATTCACATCCGCATCACCGACCCCCGGGTGCCGTTTGGCTGCCACGAACCGCTGCCCGGCGAGGTCGCCTGGATAAAAACCATCGGCTGGGGCGCTCCCGTCAGCCGCATCGAGCAGGCTCCCGGCGCCGGCTTCGTCCAGCAGGGGCGGCTGGTCTCCACAGTAGGCCTGACCGATTATGCCACCGGCGGCCTCGGCCACGGGCTGAGCAACCAGAAGGTTCGCCCCTTTGCCCGGAGCCTGCGGTTCATCGTGCAGTTCGGCAGCGGATTCCCGGGCAGCAACGTCACCCACTACCGCTGGTCGTACCGCAAGACTCACAACGACAAGCTCGTGCCCGCCAGCGCCTCCGAGCAGGCCTGGGCGCCGCTCGACGACATCCCCGTTTCCAAAGCCTACACCACAGAAGTAACCGGGCCGGGCGGCATTACCACCTTCCACACCGGCCACCATCAACTGGGGCCTTTCCCCGTCGGATCTGTCAATGCCTACAAGATACCCCCGGTATCGCCCAAAGGGCCGGATGTGGCCAACGACCCCACTGCCGAATGGGACCAGAACACCGTGACGGCAACTGTCGACAGCACTTCCCTGAAGGGCGACGGGTTGTACGAGTTCAAGCTGGAATTCTTCAACAGTGCCGGCGTGCGGCAAAACGTGGCCGACACCGTCAACCAGGTGTCCAACCCTGACAACCTGGGGCAGTCGCAGCCGGCCGGCAGCGCTTTCCTCCTGCCCGCTTCTGAGGACAGCTTCAAGCCTTTCCGCATGAAAGTGAGGATCGACAACCAACAATCCACTGCTCAAATCTATACCGTGCTGGTGGATGGGAAATCCTCTTCAACCGAGTGCGGTTTTGTGCAATATGACGACAAGAGCGCTTCCGGCGTCAACTTCCGCTTCCGGGCCAGCCACCCCAACGACTTTGCCACCTTCGGCTTCAACGTGGTGCGCGGCAACAGTGCCGACCCGCTGTCGGATGCCGACAGCAGCGGCATGGTGGGAGCGTCGACCGCCAATTATACGCTCGGAGCTGACGAAGTGTACCGCAATACCGTCAACGTCGCTACCCTGCTGGGCACCTGCCCGGACAAGGCGGCATTTGCCGAACACCTGCACGTCAACGGGCTGCATACCAACGGCACTTCCATCCTGGATGACTTCGACGCCTCGGCCCTGGCGGCCTTCGCCCTGGAGCCGAAGTAATTGCTTGCCCGGCGAAACTTCCCCGGGAGATGCCCGGGCGAAGTTTCGCCTGCCGGTATTCGTGCCGCGATCATCCTGCCGTCGCAGGCTGTAGCCTGCTTTGGCAGGCGGAGGCCTGATCGCAAGGCCTCTTGCCCAATGTTTTTGTACCTCACGGCGCATTCGATCAGGCTGCCGGCTACTACAGCCTTACGCTTGCGCTGACTTCATCTGCCGAAGTCGGCTCCGTCGTCCGAATGCCGAAGCTGGCTACAGCGTACTTCGTGCGCCGACGGCGTAGGAGCATGGCGCAGGGGCGGCGGCAGGATGATCGAATCACGAGCAAAGCCTTGGGCAAGATTAAGATAATTGCATTAACAGAGTACTGAGAAATGATGCCTTCAACCTGCTGGGTTGGCCAATACATAGCATTGTCGTAAACCCGGCAGGTTGTGGCACCTTTAATAACCGCCAATCCCTGCATACTTTCCCGAACCTTTGTTATTTTTAACCCAAAACATGCGCCATCTTTGCTCCCTCTCCCTGTTTTTTCTCTGCTCGTTGACCCTGAACGCCCAGAATCAGCCGCCCACAGTAACCATCCAGGACATCTCGCTGGATGAAGAGAACCAGGCCATCACCCTTACTTTTGACATCGAAGATGCCGAAGGCGAAGACGTGGAAATATTCTTCCTGGCCTCCGACGACAGCGGACAAACTTTCCACCTCGATACCGAAGACGCTGCGGGCGACATCGGTTACCCTGTCAGCCCCGGCACAGGCAAACAGATCAGCTGGAATTACAGCGGCAGCATTCAACAGGGAGGAGAATACGTCGTAAAAGTGGTAGCTGACGACCGCTACGCGATTGACATCCAGGACATGGCGGATCAGGTAGACAGCAACCTCCTGCGCCAGCGCCTCTCCCACATCGTCGGCCGCCGGCACTATTCCCTGGCGCTGGACAAGCTCAACGAAACCCGGGATACCATCGAACGGGCCTTCCTGGAGTACGGCCTGCAAACCTTCCGGCAGCAATTCCCCTATCTGATCACCAGCGGGCAGAACATCATCGGCACCCTGCCCGGCGCCACCGACGACGCGGCGGTGATCATCGTCGACGGGCACTACGACACCGTCGCCGGCTCGCCGGGGGCCGACGACAACGGCACCGCCGTCATCGGCGTGCTGGAAGCTGCCCGCATCCTTTCCCGGTACCGCTTTGCCCGGACCATCCGCTTCATCGGGTTCGACCTGGAAGAAGCGGGGCTGCGGGGCAGCCGCTATTACGTGGAGAACCGGAACCTGGATGAAGACATACAGGGCGTGCTCAACATGGAGATGATCGGATACTACAGCGAGGCGCCCAACAGCCAAACCTTCCCGGCCGGGTTCAACCTGCTTTTCCCCGACGCTTACCAGCAGGTGAGCGGCAACGAATTCCGGGGCGACTTTCTGACCAACGTGGCGGTGCAGTCGTTCGCTCCGCTCAGCAACAGCTTCCAGGAAGCTGCCGCCCGCTACGTGCCGGAACTCAAAGTCATCCCCGTCACCGCCCCCGACAACCTGGTGCCGCCCGACCTCACCCGCAGCGACCACGCTTACTTCTGGCAGGACAGCATCCCCGCCCTGATGCTCACCGACGGGGCCGAGTTCCGCAACCCCAACTACCACCGCAGCAGCGACACCCTGGAGACGATCAACTTTACCTTCATGAGCCGGGTAGTAAAGGCCGTCATCGCTACTGCCGCCGGGCTGGCCGGGCCGCAGCACAGCGGGGAGGCCATGGCGACGGTGCAGCTGACTACCGGCGAAACGCATTTGCATCAGCTGGATTGCTTTTATACGGTATCGCCCAATCCGGTGCGGGGGGAATTGCGCCTGCGGTTTGGGCCGTGCCGGGAGGGCAGGCTGGAGCTTGAGCTGATCAACCTGCAGGGGCAAAAGGTGCTGCGAAGGGAGGTAAGGCCGCAGGAAGGGGGAGTGTCGATCCCCACCGGCAGCCTGCTGACGGGAGTGTACTGGCTGCGGTTGAGCAATGGGGTGTATTTTAGTGGGCAGAAAGTCGTGGTGGGAAAGTAGGGCTAATCCCGCGCCCCTCCCGCCTGCACCTGCCGCACGGTCACCCTTTCCCGGCTGCCGTTGGCCCTGCCGGACACGCTAATCGACTGCCGAGCTAACAGATTGCCGTTATTGTCGTACGCACCGATAAAGTAGTTGCCCGGGTGGTTAAACTGAATGGTGGAAGCCCCGTTGCGGTAGATGTTCATGTCCTCGATGATGACATACCGGTTGCTCTCGTAGGCCTGAATGCTGATCTTCAGATAAGAATAATTGCCCATCGTGTAGCTCAGCCGGACAGCCTGGTTGGTGTGCGCATCCCCCTTGCTGAGCCGTATGCTCTGTGCGCTTAGGTGCGCGGCGATGAAGGACAAAAGGATCGTGAACAGCAGGTTTCTCATGATAGTTACGTGTTTAGGCCTTTTTCAGGCCTGCCGGAACTGTGGGTATGGCGACTGTTGAATATACCGCTTTTCCAAATATTAATTCCAACAAGGCTGCAAACATTACAAAGCGTTCGACTGACAGGCAATCAGGAGCCTGAGAATTTATCCTGATAAGCTTTGATGGAATCGGCAAGTTCTTTCCATTCCTCTTCATTGTCCGCGCCGTTCTCATAAAGCACATCCCTGGCCATTTTCAGCCTGGCCCGGGCGACAGAGACTTTTCCATCGAACCGTGCCAGCAGAAGTTTGGCATAGCCAAACAGCACGTTGCTGTAATTGAAGTAATGCGCCCTTTTATTATTCTGGTAAAGCTCGTCGAAATTTTGGATGGCCTTTTCGTAATACGTCCTGGCAAGATCCGTTTTTCCTGCCGAGGCATAGGCTTCGGCCAGGTTGTAATAAACATTTGCCAGGCCCTCTCTGTGCTGTTCGCCCTCCCGGCTGAACATCTCTTCCCGGATTTTTTTGGATTGGAGGAAATAGCGCACTGCTTCTTTATAATTCTCCTGTAACAAATAGATACCCCCAATGGCATTATGGCAAATGGCGATGGCGTCGTTGTATTTTCCTCCGTCCGTTTTATTCAGGTGTTCGAATTTGGCGAGCAGGCCTTTATATTCAAACAGTGCCTTATCCAGTTCTCCATTCCGGTACAGAGAAGACGCCATGTTGTACTTTACCCGCGCCGTTTCATCCTGAAAGTTGTGGAAGCCTGCTTTTTCAAGGTCATCGAAGTTCTGCTCCGCCTCTTTTAAATAAGCTACCCTTAGGTTGAGGTCTTCTTTATTTCGGTAGAGGTTCGCCAGGTTATTCCGGGCCATAGCCATTCCTGAGCAGGCATAGTATCGGGTGGCATGCTCGCTGCCTTCCCACCTTTCGAGGTGTTTTTCAAAGGATCGGATGGCTGCCTGGTAAAGCTCCGTGGCTTTATCCGGCAGCCCCTTCTCCAGATAAAAGCGGCCGTAGGAGAACTGAATGTTCCCAAGCAGCAAATAATAGTCGGGAGTTCTCCGGCCGGCGTTGGCGATCATTTTCTGAGCGCGGTCGAGCTGGTTCTGGGCAGAAGCCAGGGACTTTTCTTCCAGATAATAGATGCCCAGCAACAGGTACGTTTGAGCGTTGAGAAACCGGGAGGCCGGCGTGCTTTCGGAAATTTCGCTCGCCCGTTCCTTAGCGTGGATCAGGTGTTCTTTGCTTTCCCGGTGCCGCCCTTCCTCAATCAGCGCGCGGCTCAGTTTGTTCTCCGCTTCCAGCCGATAGAGCGGGGCGCCTGCTTTATGGGCGATGACGTTCAGCTGGCTGATGATGTGGTGGGCGTCTTTGAACGCCTCTTTTTCCAGGTACAGGTCGGCGATATGGCTGAGTACCAGGGTAGAGTCTTCCAGGCCTTCCACCAGGGCCAGCGTTTTTATCAGGCTGCTGCTGGCCAGCGCAGTATCGTTTTTCAATATAGCCCTTTCTGTTTCCAGCAGTTTTTGGTGAGCAGAACCGCTAAGGGCAGAAGCACTGGGTTTCGGGCTCCAGCGCCATATTCCCCAGATTACTCCGACGCCCACCACCAAAGCAAAAATGGCGGCGGCGACAAAGTGGCGGCGCCTGAAATGGAAAGGCATGACCTCCTTTCTGCCCGGGGCCTCCGCTTTTTCTGAAACCTCAATCTCTTCCTCTTCCGGTGCGCTGCTCTGCTTTTCCAGCAGCACGATCGGCTCCTCCGCGCCGGGAGGGCCCTCCTGGCCATAGGACAGCGGCGGCGGTTCTTTTTCCCGGGCCTTTTTTCCTTTTGAGGGATTGGAAATATTCCTGATAACGAGGAGCAGCGATTGGTTGATCCTGGCCCGTTCTATCCGGATTTCATCGCCGGACGCCGTTCCCAGCATCTCTTTTTTTTCCAACTGGCCGAGCCGGTTGCTCAGTATAACCACGTCGTCTTCCAGGTCCAGCATCCCCTTTATGCCCTTATTTTCCCCGATGTATTGGAAGATCCGGTCAATTGCTTTTCTCAGTTCTCCTTCAGAGATCAGCCTCTTGAGTTCGTCGGTGAGCGTTTTTTGGTCCATTTGGGTTTCGATTGAAGGAGGATCAAGCTTTTGCCGCCAAAAGAATGCGGACGGCTTTAAAGAGTAAATATAAGAAAAATACTGTAATAATATAAGGGCTGCATGACAAATGTATAATGGCAGGCCGGCTCTGACGTTACGCAAGTTTTTCTTTTTTTCACGAAATTGCGAAATAATTGTTCCTTTTTTCTGAAACAGGCAACTCCATTTCTCCGCCTTTCGGCCTCTTTCATTAGCCTAAAAATGAAGAAAAACATGAGCGACAAGATCAACCGCCGAAACTTCATCCAAAAGACGGCCGCTGCCGGGGCGGGCATAGCGCTCCTGCCCGGGGCCAGCCAGGCTTCTCCAGCCTTCGGCAAAGCCGGGAAGCCCCGGTCCGGGCTCCGCATCGGCATCATCGGCGCCGGCCTGCGCGGGCAAGGCCACATCGACATGCTGCTGAACCGCGACGACTGCGAAGTGCCCGCCATCTGCGACATTGACCAGGGCATGGTGGACAGGGCCCTGGCCCTCTGTGAGAAAAAGGGCAAGCCCCGGCCCCGGGTATACGGGTTGGGAGAGCGCGACTACCTCCAAATGCTGGAAGACGAAACCATCGACGCGGTGATTATCGCCACCCCCTGGCGCTGGCATACCGAGATGGCGGTAGCGGCTATGAAGGCAGGCAAGTACGTGGGGCTTGAGGTTTCCGGCGCTTTCTCGCTGGACGAATGCTGGCAACTGGTAAACACCCACGAGGAAACCGGCACACCCCTGTTCTTCCTGGAAAACGTCTGCTACCGCCGGGATGTAATGGCCATCCTCAACATGGTGCGCCAGGGCCTGTTCGGCGAACTCATCCACCTGGAATGCGGCTATCAGCACGACCTGCGCGGCGTGAAGTTCAACGACGGCAAAACGCCATACGACAGCGGCGTGGAGTTCGGAGACAAAGGCTTCTCGGAAGCCCGCTGGCGCACTCAGCATTCCATCTACCGCAACGGCGACCTCTATCCTACCCACGGCATCGGCCCGGTGGCGCAGTACCTTAGCATCAACCGCGGCAACCGCTTCCTGTCTCTCACCTCCACCGCCAGCAAGGCGCGGGGCCTGCACGATTACATCGTCAACCACCCCAAAGGCGGTGCCGGCCACCCCAATGCGAAGGTGGAATTCCGGCTGGGCGACGTGGTCACCACCGTCATCAAAGCCGCCAACGGCGAAAGCATCATCGTCAGCCACGACACCAACCTGCCCCGGCCCTACTCCCTGGGCTTCCGCGTACAGGGAACCAGGGGGCTATGGATGGACGTCAACCGGTCCGTCTACCTCGAAGGGCACAGCCCGCCGCACCAGTGGGAAGCCGCCCAACCCTACCTGGATAAGTACGACCACACCCTATGGCAAAAATACGCCGCCGACTCCGAAGGCGCCGGCCACGGCGGCATGGACTGGTTCCTGCTCAACGCTTTCGTGGAAACTTATAAACGCGGAGAAAGGCCCCCCATCGACGTCTACGACGCGGCTGCCTGGATGGCCATCACCCCGCTTAGCGAGCAGTCCATCGCCCTGGGCAGCCAGCCGGTGGCGTTCCCGGATTTTACGCGGGGAAGGTGGATGGAATGAAGGAATGAAGGAATGAATGCCAGGACACTCCGGCAATCAATCATTCATTCCTTCATTCCTTCAACACCCCATACTCCCCCGCCACACCCAGGATGAGCCCCCGCAGTTCGGCCAGCCCGCGCAGCCTGCCGATGGCCGGGTAGCCGGGGAAGGGCACTTCCTTGTTCAGGTCGTCGAGCATCTGGTGGCCGTGGTCGGGGCGGAAGGGCAGCGCATCGCCTCCGTTTCTGGCTCTTCTTTTCACCTCCTCAACCAGCGCCTGCGCCACCCGCAGCATATCGACGCTGCCGTCCAGGTGATCGGCTTCGAAGAAGCTGCCGCCCTCCTGCCGCTGCACGTTCCGCAGGTGGACGAAGTGGAACTTATGGCCCAGCCGCCGGACGATGCCCGGCAGGTCGTTTTCCGGCCGCGGGCCCAGCGAGCCGGTGCAGAAGGTGATCCCGTTGGCCGGGCTGTCGACGGCATTGACGACGAAGGCCAGGTCCTCTTCGGTGGAAACCACCCTCGGCAGGCCGAAGATGGGATAGGGCGGGTCGTCGGGGTGGATGCACAGCTTTACGCCGGCAGCCTCCGCTGCGGGCACCGTCTTTTCCAGGAAGTACTTCAGGTTTTCTTTCAGGCGGGCGCTGTCGATACCTTCGTACTTTTTGAGAAAACGCCGGAAGTCCTCCATTTCGATGACGTGCCGGGTGCCGGGCAGGCCGGCGAGGATGTTGTTCTGCAGGGCCTGCCTGCCGGCCGGCGCCAGCGACTCCAGGTAGTCCTTAGCTTTCGCTTTGCTTTCCGCATCGTATTCCTCATCCACGCCCGACCGTTGCAGGAGGTAGAGGTCGAAGGCCGACAGGGCGACAGCGTCATAACGCAGGGCCAGGGCGCCGCTTTTGACCCGGTAGGCCAGGTCCGTTCGCGTCCAGTCGAGCACCGGCATAAAATTGTAGCAGATGGTGTCGAGGCCGCAGTCGGCGAGGTTGCGGATGGTGGCGTTATAGTTGTCGATGTAGGTATCCCGTTCGGGCAGGCCCATTTTGATGCTCTCGTGAATGTTGACGCTTTCCACGACCACCCACCGGAGGTTTCGGGGCTGGCCCTCCGCCTCATCCCATTCGATCATTCTTTGTCTCTTGCGGATCTCCTCCACGGGCCAGGCCTGCCCGACGGGAATGTGGTGCAGGGCGGAGACGACGCCGGTGGCGCCTGCCTGTTCGATGTCCGCCAGGGAAACGATGTCGTTGGGGCCGTACCAGCGCCAGGATTGGATTAATGGCATAGTTTTTTAGGTTTTGGGAGGGCTGAATGAATGGTGTAAATGTGTAAATGTGTAAGAGTGTAAATGATGTGCATGCAACCAAGCTACGATTACCAGGTCCGGACATAAAAAACGACAGTACATAGATGCAAATATTTAATATTCAATATTTTAAGATTCCGTCTACCGCCTGGCAGCAATTTCTCATGTGGTTCACAAGGTGACATCTTTTTTCGGAGGTACGGAGAAAAAAGGTGTCATCTTGTAGGATTTCCGAGGATGACACCTGCCTTTTTCGTTCCTCAAAAGCCAGATGTCACCTCGTCATCACCTTACATGAGCAATTGCTGGCCACCTCGCGACAGACAGCGTTGACCGCCAGTGGCCTGCGGGGTTTCGTCGAACCTTGAACCTCGAACAATCGAACCTCTCCAACGTCAGGCTGGCAGCCCGGCTTCCGGCTTCATCCGGCATTCTGCTTCCGTCAGCCCAGCCCCTACACCCCGCTAAACGCGCTGAACCCTCCATCCACCGGGATCACTATTCCTGTAACGAACCGGCTGGCGTCGCTGCAGAGGAAATGCAGGGCACCGTTGAGTTCTTCCGCCCGGCCAAACCGGTGCATGGGGGTATGGTTGATGATCGTCTTGCCGCGTTCCGTGTAGCTGCCGTCCGGGTTGGTGAGCAGGGCCCGGTTTTGTTCGCCGATAAAAAAGCCGGGGGCGATGGCGTTCACCCGGATGCCTTCGCCAAATTTGAGGGCCATTTCCACCGCCAGCCAGCGGGTGAAGTTCTCGATGGCGGCTTTGGCAGCGGAGTACCCTGCCACCCGGGTAAGGGCGCGGGCTGCTGCCATGGACGAGATGTTGACGATCACGCCCGCCCGCTGCCCGGCCATGGCCTGCCCGAAAACCAGGGAGGGGATGACCGATCCGTTGAGGTTCAGGCGGGTTACTTTGTCGAAGTCGCCCAGGTTGAGGTCGAAAACGGTTTGTTCCGGGCCGATGGTGGCGCCGGGCATGTTGCCGCCTGCGGCGTTGACGAGGATGTCCACCCGGCCCCAGCGGCTGATCGCTTTTTCCCGGGCCTCCTCCAGGGCGCGCCGGGCCAGCACGTCGGCGGGCAGGGCCAGGGCTTCGCCCCCCGCCGCCCGGATGGATTCTGCTACTTCCTGCAGCGGCCCTTCCGACCTCCCGATCAGGGCAACTTTTGCCCCGGCGGCACCCAGGCTTTTGGCCATGCTGCCGCCCAGTACGCCGCCGCCGCCGGTTATGACGGCTACTTTGCCTTCTATGCTGAACAGGTTTTTTGTCATGGCATTTTATTAATCCATCACAATAAACTGAATTTTATAGCAAAAAAAATTGTACCTATATCATTATTTACAAAAAGGCCGGAATAGCAATGATGGAACTGCCCGATACCAATATCGTTTCCATAAGGCTGGCCGAAGCGCCTGACCTGCCTGCGCTCCGGGACATCGCCCGGCTTACTTTTGCCGAAGCGTTCAGCGCCCGGAATACGGCATCAGATATGGACAAGTACCTGGACGAAAGCCTCAGCCTGGAAAAGCTGGCGGCGGAATTAGCTCATCCCGAATCCCTTTTTTTCTTTGCGGAATTCAACGGCCGGGTAATTGGATACCTCAAAGTGAACTGGGGGAAAGCGCAAACCGAATCCCTGCCGGAATTTGCCCTGGAAATAGAGCGGATTTACGTACTGGCAGAATACCACGGAAAAAGCGTGGGTAAAAAACTGTTCGAAAAAGCCTTCCAACTGGCACAGCAAAAAAAAATGGAGGCAATCTGGCTGGGCGTATGGGAAGAAAACACAAAAGCCATCAGGTTTTACCGGAAACACGGCTTTGTCGAATTTGGCAAACACCTGTTCCGTTTGGGGGAGGATGAACAAACAGATGTCCTAATGAAACTCAAACTAAAACAACCATGTTAATCGCAACCCTGGCCAAAGAATCCTTGCCGGAATTCACCAGCCTTACCCTGGAGCTCTGGCCGGAATGCAGCTACGGGGAGGAATACCGGAATGCAGAAAGGCTGCTGCGTTCCCCCAACGACGCTGTTTTCCTGGCCAGGGCCCCGGACGGCGCCTGCATTGCCTTCATCCAGCTTTCGCTCCGCCATGACTATGTAGAAGGCACGGACAGCAGCCCGGTGGGCTACGTCGAGGGCATCTACGTGCAGCCGAATTATCGCCGGGTCGGCGTCGCCCGGAGGCTGGTGCAGGCCGGAGAGGCCTGGTGCCGGGAGCATGGCTGCGCCGAGATAGCTTCTGATGCGGAGATCGACAATGCGGGCAGCCAGGCCTTCCACGAGGGTATCGGATTTGAAGAAGTGAACCGGGTGGTGTGCTACCGGAAGCGGCTGGCAGGAAAGGCCGGATAGCAGCCCTTTTTCATCAAAATCCGTTAGCGTGGAAAAACCGGTGCGTCTGTGCGAAACGTGCATCAGCTTTTTATAAAAACCCGCATTATGGCATCAGGAGACTGGAAAGCATTATTGAAGGCCGTTCAGGACGGAGACCTGGAACTGGCCCGGTATTACATTCACGAAGGCGTAGACGTCAACTACGAACACCCGGAAATGATGACCACTTTTTTGATTGAATCTGTGCTGGCCGGACGGGAAGAAATGACCGCCCTGCTGTTGAAACACGGCGCCAACCCCAGGCAGCGGGCGGGCTTTGGCCAAAAAACGGCGTTGGAAACAGCAAAGGCCGGCAAAAAGGAAAGTATTCTGCGCCTGCTGGAAGCGCACGCCAGCCCTGGCAGTTCGGGGTTGCGCTTCTGGCAGAAATGGCTCTTTATCAGAAATTGAATCTATATGCAAACAATAGTTGTCACCGGCTCCTCCGGCCAGCTCGGCAGGGAGGTCGTCAGGCTGCTCCGCAGGCAGGGCTATCAGGTTATTGGCATAGACCTCACGGAAAGCGAAACTACCGAGGCACGTATCGATATTTGCGATGCAGGAAGCGTCCTGGACATTACGCGGCCCGCCAATGCCATCATTCACACCGCTGCCCTGCACGGCAAGCATTTCGAGGCAGGATACCCGAGAGCGCCCTTTATCGACACGAACATCAAAGGCACCCTGAACCTGCTCAACGCCTGTGTGCAGAACGGCATTCCCAAATTCCTCTACACCAGCACCACTTCCATTTACGGAAAGGCCATGGTGGATGACAAACAGGCCGTCTGGGTGACGGAGAAACTTACCCCGCAGCCGAGGGACATTTACGACATCACCAAGCTGGCGGCTGAGCTGCTCTGCAGGGATTTCTTTGAAAAAGAACAGGTCGAAACCACCGTGCTGCGCGTATCGCGTTTCATGCCGGAACCCGACAACGTCAAAGCCATCCACCGCCTCTACCGGGGGCTGGCGGAGGAGGACGGCGCCCGGGCGCACCTGCTGGCGCTGGAAAAACGGTTTGACCGCTTCGAGATATTCAACGTTTCCAACCAAAGCCCCTTCCGGGAAAACGACCTGGCAGAGCTGTATACTAATCCGCGTAGCGTCATCACCCGTTATTATCCACGGGCCGAAGCCGTCTTTGCCGAACGGAACTGGCAATTCCCCGGGCGCATCGACCGCGTTTACGTCATCGACAAAGCGGTACAGATGCTGGGCTACCGGCCCCGGCAGAATTTCGACACCTTTCTGGCCTGAACCACCATGGAGAAAATACTGGATACCATCCACCGCAAACTGGGCGCCGGCCCCATTCTCGACCGGCTGGCCGAAAAGATCAGCCCCTCGGAACTGAATTCTTTCCTGCTGGAGCTCTTCCGCCGGAAGGCCGCGCAGGTGCAGCCCGCTCGGTTGCTTCGGCAATACGGCCAGAACCGCTTTGTGGCTCCGGCGGCAGCCGACACCCTGGCCCTCCGGCAAACGGAGCTGGACTGGCTGCGGTTTGCCGAAGAGCGCCGGTTCCATCCCCTAACCCTATCTCCCCTCGCTCCGCTGGGTACCTGTTCCGCCATCGGGCATGTAGGCCAGAACAACGTGCTGAGCGCCGTCCGGGGCACAGAAGTCGTCTCCGACGCCACCAACGTCCTGGCGCTTCAGGTGGCGCAGGATGCCAGGGCCAATCCGGGCAAGAGCGCCGTCTTCCGCTACGCGGCCGCCCACCGGCACGTGCGCGGGCAGGCGTTCGACAACCCCAAATTCACCGCCCATTTCTCCGTCTTCTGCATGGCTTCCGGCGGTTGGGACACGGGCAACTACGCCTTCGAGCTGGGCCAGCTGAACGAACACCTGAGCATCATCCTGGCCCTGCTGCGCCGCTACTTCCCGGCCGAGCGCCTGTTCATCCGCTTTTACCGGAAGAAGGGCGCCGATGTATTTATGGAAAGGATGAAGGCGTACAGCGAAGGCATCTGGCACAGCCTGCCCCACGAATTTCAGGACGACCCGGAGCACGCGTACTACCACCTGATCCAGGCCAAGGTGTTCCTCCGCCTGGAAGACGGGGCGATCGACCTGGCCGACGGCGGCCCGGTGGCCTGGACGCAGCGGCTGCTGTCGAACAAAAAGCACCGGCTGTTCATCAGCGGGATCGGGCTGGAGCTGGTGCATAAGCTTGGGAATGAGGATGCATCTGTATAATAACTACTTTTCGATAAAATATTATCCGTGATGAACAAGGTAAACATCAAAGAAAAGCTCGCCCTCTTTTCCGACCACTGGAACCCCCGCATCGCCGGGGAGCTGAACGGGCAGCACGTCAAGCTGGTCAAATTTCGGGGCGAGTTCGTCTGGCACAAACACGAGGAGGAGGACGAGCTGTTCTATGTGGTCGAAGGCGAGTTCGACATGCAGTTCCGGGACAAAACCGTGCGGCTCCGGGAGGGAGAGTTCCTCATCGTGCCGAGGGGCGTGGAGCACCGGCCAGTGGCGGAAAAGGAAGTAGCGGTGATGCTGTTCGAGCCGGCCACGACGGTCAATACCGGGGATGCGGGAGGAGAGCGGACGAGAGAGGATCTGGAAAGGATTTAAAAGGGCGTCCGTCTAAAGCTGGACAAAGAGTCCAACGTCAGACGGGTAGCCTTGATGTGCTATCCGCAGGCAGGGCCGGGGCTGGCTTTTTTACTGGAAAACACCGCACTCCAAATACCATAAAAAAAGAGAAAATTTCATGAACCTCACCTTCCGAGCCGCCCACCGGGCAGACATACCCGCCATCGTCCGTTTGCTCGCCCAGGACAAGCTGGGACAGTTGAGGGAAGATTGCCGGGAGCCGCTTCCCGAAGCCTACTACAGGGCTTTCGAAGAGATTGACAAAGACCCCAACCAGGAGCTGGTTGCCGTGGAGGACGGCGCGGGGGCGCTGATCGGCACCCTGCAACTGACCTTCATCCCCTACCTCACCTACCGCGGAGGCGTACGGGCCCAGGTCGAGGCCGTCCGCATCCGGGAAGATCAGCGGGGCAGGGGCATCGGTGAACAGCTGTTCCGCTGGGCCATCGCCCGGGCCAGGGAACGCGGCGCCCACCTCCTGCAACTGACTACCGACAAGCGGCGCCCCGAAGCCGTCCGCTTTTACGAAAAGCTGGGCTTCCGGGCCTCCCACGAGGGGATGAAGCTGCATTTTGCCGGCCGGAGCCATTAAAATGAATGATGAAAAAATATATGTTTAAGCAACGCGGCCTGCCTCTGGATTATTCGCAGCTTTGCGACGATATTTGACCCTGAATTTTAAGGCATTCCCCTGATGCCGGCGATCATTCTACTCCAGGTGATCTTTAATCATTTCAATATATGTACAAACCTTTATCCCTTGTTTTGTGGATAGGCCTGGTGGCCTTTGTCCTCAGGCCGGCTATCGGCCAGCCGTCAGATTCGCTGTATCTGTGCAGTCCCGGAAATGCCATCACCCCGGCACCCTCCGGCGTATTGTACGATTCCGGCGGGCCCGATGGCAACTATGCCGATAATGAATCGTGCAGCCTGCTGATCGAACCGGGCTGTGTGGTTGCCCTGAATATTTTTATTGATTATCTGTATACGGAATCCTGCTGCGACCGGCTGGCCATATACGATGGCGGGAATGAGCAGGCGCCGTTGGTAGCCACTCTATCCGGTTATTTTGAAGGGCTGTCCTACAGCAGCAGCAGCGGGAAGTTTTTCCTGCAATGGTTCGCCGACGGTTCAGTTATCGAAAGAGGATTCCGGCTGGAGTGGTCCGCCGAGCTGGCGCCGCCGGAGCCGGCAGAGGCCGCCGTCTCGGTTTCCGACCCAGCCCCCGCCCTTCAGGAACCGGTGCAATTCACTGCTTCGGCCACCAATTCAATTGTCTCCTGGTTTTGGAGCTTCGGAGATGGCGCCTTCTCCAACGAGCAGAACCCCGTACATGCCTTCGGGCAACCGGGCAATTATACGGCACAGCTTGTCGTTGTCAACTGCCACGGGCTGAGCGACACCGTGGAAACCGGCATTCAGGTGCAGGGTGCGCCGGCTTTGAGCATCGATCCTCCCGCGCTTGACCTGTCGGCCAATTGTGGGGATACGGTTTTTGCGGTTATGCAAATGGCCAACGAAGGGGAGGGCGAACTGCTCTACCGGGCCGGCGTCTCGTTCGGTTACGTGCCCCAGGTTGTCGTGTATACCCGCAACGCCAATTCCGGTCCCCTCAGCGGTCTGCTGTCGGCCCTTGCTGCTACTGGAGCAGAACACAGCCTCCGGACGACGATGGCCACAGACGCTGCCCAGTTGGCCGCCGCTCTGCAGGCCGCCGATGTGTTGATCCTGCCGGATTCCTATCAGGATTCTCCGTCGACGCAGCTCATGGCGCCGGCCATACAGGATTTTGTCAGCCGGGGAGGTTCCGTTATCTTTCTGGCCTCTGAAAATTACCAATATTGGATAGAGGCTACCGGCCTGCTGGCCGCATCGAGTTATTTTCCTCAGTACTATTCTTATCAGGAACTGGAATTTACGGTAGGGCATCCCCTCACCGGGGGAGTGCCGCCCTTGTATTTCGCACCCTATTTCTGCGGCGGGCTGCCCATCAACAATCCGGATTACGTCAGCTTATGCACCCGGGATGGATATTCCATCCTGGGCTACCGGCAACAGGGGCGGGCGAAGGCCATTTACCTGGGTTTCAACTTCTTCAACTATGATGATACGGCTGCCCGGCTGCTCGGCAATGCCCTGGAGTGGTGCAGCAGCGGGCGCTGGCTTTCGATTACGCCGGCATCGGGCCAGGTGGCCGCCGGCGGTACTCAGGCGCTCGCTCTTGAACTATTCACGGATTATCTGCCGGCGGGCGTTTACAGCGGCCAGGTGTCCCTGCAAACCAACGACCCCATGCAGTTGGAAACGGCCGTCCCCTTCCGTTTGCAGGTGGAGGGCGCGCCTGTGGCGGAAACGGAAACCAGCAGCCTCGTATTCGGAGTTACCCAGCAATATGCCCGGGTGGTTCGTCAAATGACGGTACATAACACGGGGTGCGATACCCTTCATTGGCTATCTGCCGGCACCGATAACCCCTATTTCCTGCTGCTTTCCCTGCCGGATGCGATCCTTCCCTGGCAATCGGCCGTGCTGAAAGTCGCTTATGCCCCTCAGGAACCAGGCGCGCACAGCGGGCAGCTCACGCTCGAAACCGACGGGGGCGCCATCGCCCTGCCGCTCAGCGGGGTGGCCGTCGCAGCGCCGGTATCGGCAGCCAGCCCCGCCAGCCTGTCGGGCAGCTTTTCCTGCGACGAAAGCTACAGCCAAACCGTCACGCTGAGCAACAGCGGCCAGGGCGTGCTGAACTTCCAGATGGGCGGCACCGCGATGCCCAAGCGCGTCCTGGGCCTTACTTATGGCGCCAGCTACTGGAAGTGGAGCACGCTGCGCAACATGCTGGAAACCACCCTCAGCAATGTGGAAGTCAGGGAATACGGAAACGCCTCGCCCGAGGCCCTGGCCGATTCCCTGGCCTGGGCCAACATACTGGTGCTGCCGCCTTTTGATTTTTTTTCCGATCCCGCCTTTGACGGTTTCCGGCCCGCCGTGCAGGAATTCCTGGCCCGGGGAGGGCAGGCGCTGGTGATGGGATGGTACAATACCGGCCCGGTAACGCAGATGGGACTCCTGCCGGACTACTTCATAAACGGTTATTACGATGTGGAAGTGGCCGCAACCATCCCCGCTCACGCCATACTGGATGGTTATGGACGGCGGTTCCGGATCAACGACGCCGGCTATTTCGCCAACCTCGCCGCCAATGGCCTGGTGAGGCTGGCAGAATACAACGGGGAACTCTACCTGGCCTACCTGCCGACGGGGCTGGGCAACGTCATTTTCTGGGGCGCCGGCCTGGAGGTTGTGCCGCCTCGAAACACCGCCCTGCTCGCCAACCTGATGCACTGGATGGCGAACCCGCTCCCGCCCGGCCTGAGCGTTGCAGCGCTGAGCGGCGCCCTGCCCACCGGAAACAGCCAGGATTTAGCCGTTCTGTTTAATGGGCAAGGCGTGCCGGCGGGGCAGTATTCCGGCCAACTGCGCCTGGCCACCAACGACCCGGTGAACAACCCGCTGATCATCCCCATCCAGGTGGAAGCGCTCGGGCTACCCTGTATTCAGATCAATTATGAAACCACGCCCTGCAGCGGCAGGGTGAATTTCTCAGAAGAAACTCTCAACGGCCTCAGCTCCTGGTACTGGTCCTTTGGCGACGGCTTTGACGCTTTCACCTCCAACCCTGTTCATACCTACGCCGCCGGTGGCGCCTATGCCGTCACCCTGGTGGGCTGCAACAACGCCGGCTGCGACACGGCAACCCTGGAAGTGGCCATCGATCCTTTCGACGGGCCAACAGACGCCAGCTGCACCCCCCAAACCCTGGACTACTGCTGCGAGGCCGGCATCTTCCAGGTGCAACTCGCTGATCTCGATCACAGCAGCGGTAATGCATCAGAGGGCTATCAGAACTTTTCCTGTGATTTTGGCGCCACCCTGACGGCAGGCAGCCAGTACCCGGTCGCCGTCGTCACCGGCAACCAGGCCGATGAACACGTGCGGGTGTGGGCCGACCTCAACGACAATGGCGTCTTCGGCGCCAATGAACTGCTGTTCAGCAGCCAGGCGTACATCAACCATCAGGGATTTCTGACCATTCCGCTGAATGCCGTGCGGAATACGCCGCTGCGCCTGCGGGTGGCTTCCGAACCTTACTATTATGCCCCGCCCGACCCCTGTGGCCCCATCAGCCGGGGGCAGGTGGAAGACTATTTTATTGTCGTACAGGAAGCAACTGCCACCCAGGAGCCGTCGGGCAGCCTTTCCGCCCGCCTGTTCCCGAACCCGTCGGCGGGCGAGGCCTGGCTGGAAGTGGAACTGGAAGAACAGGGCGTGATAGAGGCACGCTTCAACAACCTGGCAGGAGCAGAAGTATGCCCGCCGATGCAACTTTCAGGTACGCCGGGCACCAACCGCCGGCTGCTGCCCGGCCTGCCGGAAGGGCTTTATGTCGTAACCGTCCGCACCAGCCGGGGCAGCGCTGTGTTGCGTTGGGTGAAGGTGGGGGGGATGTGAGAGGGGGAGAGAGGGAGGGAGAGAGGGAGAGGGGGAGATATACTCACGGCTCCTGCCGGAAAATCCGGCTCAGCATCTCATACAGCTTGGGGTGCCGGTACCGGAAAGTACCGGGCTGAGTGAAGAAGTATTCGGCGGCCACGCCGAGGAACTCGGCCTCGTCGGTGGCGCCGTAGGAATCGATATCCGACCGGCCCCTTCTGATCTCTTCCATTTCCTGCCGTATCAGGTTCAGCCATTCTTCGGCGTATTCCGGCGGGAGGAGCGCATTCGGGATGCCGCCCGTATCGCCATCGGCTTTATCCAGCAGGTGGATGAATTCGTGGATGCCGACGTGCTCCCGCCGTTCCGGGCGGCCGAAGCTTTTGCGCAGGGCGGGCAGGGAGAGGATCATCATGCGGTTCAGCTCTTCGTCGCCCACCAGGCCGATGAGGTCGCGCTGGGCTGCCTCCACCTGGAAGTCGTCGTCGAAGGTGTCGGGGTAAAGCAGCACTTCGCTGAGGTTGCGGTAGCGCCAGCCCGGAAATCCGAAGGCGGGGATGACGGCGCTGGCGGCTACCAGCAGGCGGTCGGCTTCCGTGACCTCCGCCTCCACCCCGGTGATGGTCACGTCTTTCAGGAATTGGGCGACGTTTTGCTCAAACCGCTCTTTTTCTTCATCGGAAAGGCGCCGGTAGTAGCGCACCTTTTCCTGCAGCACAGCCCGCTGCTCCGCTGCCAATGGCGGCGCCGGGCGGCGGCGGAAGAACAACTGCCAGGCCATCCCGGCCAGGAAGGCGAGGAGGAGCAGGGTGAAGAGGAGGGCGGGCGTGGACATGGCTTTTTGAGTCAAAGATAAGAACCTGCGGGGTACACAGATCAGCATTTTCAATGGCCTGTCTGACGGGCAATATGCCTTGAGATAGAGCAGCATAAGCATTCGTATCCAATGTAATCTTTTTCATTGCCACATCTCTTTGTCTATCTGGCCAAAAAATTTCACGGCCTCGTTGAATTCTTCCGTTTCTTCCTTTGTCCAAACGCCAAAAAAGGCCGAAACATCCCGTTTGGGTTTTTCCTCATCCAATAGGTTCAGGGCCTGGCGGAGCAGTTTTTTCACCACTTTATTTTGGCTCAACCCGGTAGACTCGGCGAGTTCTTCAATGGCCTGCGCTAACTCGGCGTCCATATTGTGTATAGTAAGAGACTTCATAGGCTGAGTTTTTAAGTAAAAACTGATTGTGAACCATTTTAGTTTCGAGCTTGAACCGGTTTTTGTTTGATTTTTTAAAGGGACCATCTGCCAGTTTTTGGGCTACTTCGAGGAATGCCCGCCCTACAATCCCGCTTTCTCCCACCGGCCTGTCAACCCCGTGCGCCGGGCATATTGCTGCCTGAGTTCCTCCATTTTAGCCTGGAAGGCGGCTTCTTTGCCCTGAAAGGCAGCCAGTGCCTTAAGGTCTTTCAGCGTCTCGGTGGCCAGGTCGTAAGATTTCCCGGTTTTGCTTTCGGCGTTGAAGATGACGCTTTTCCACAAAACTGCTTCCTGGCCCGCCAGTTCTTTCATCTTCCTGACATGGGCGGCCTCCGCTTCGGCCTTTTCCCGGGCTATCCGTTCCTGTTCTTTTTCAGCGCTCCGCTTGCGGAGTTCGGCCGGGGAGAGTTCGGGTCGGGCCGGGCCGGCCGGCCTGGGGGAGAGCTGCTCCAGGCGTTTTTTCAGCAGCAGTTCGAGCCGGGGCTCTCCCTGGAGCAGCCGGGCGAGCCATTTGAGGCTTTCCTGGCCCGGAAGCTGAGGCAGCAGCTTTTCGTAGTCCACCTCGCTTGCCCGGCTGTCCGGGCTGACCGACTGTGCGGCGGCCACCAGGTCGCCGTCTATTTCGAAGAAATCGATGAAAGCCTTCAGGGCGGGCGTCAGGTGCCGGAGGTTGGGCGGCACGGGGGGCGCCTCGCTTTCCGAAAACTCATCATTGTCATCGTCATCATCATCATAATCTTCCTCTTCGCCGGCCTGAGAAAAGTGTGCCCAGGCCAGGTACGGGGCGCGGTAGTCGCCGTTGAGGATGCCGTCGCGCAAGGGCGCGAAATCGTCGATGTCGTAGTCCTCTTCTTCCATCCAGCCGCCGCCTTCTTCTTCATGGCATTTGATGTCCAGGAGGTAGTAGCTGCCCCGGCGTTCCAGCCGGATGGACCGTTCTTCATACTCGTCTTTGCGGCAATACCTGGCCATTTCCCCGGCATCAAGCAGCCCGGCGGGCAGGCGGAACATCAGCCGTTTGGTGCCCCAGTTGGAGAAGTATAGCATGGCGTCGAAGTACTTCTCCAGCACCGTGGCCGGGTTGTGCCGGAAGTCGCTGTAATGGTACAGGAAGGTGGCCGAGTGGCTGGTCACCTGCCCCCGGCTGGACAGGCCGTCCACTTCCCGCCGTTCGCTGTCGCTCAGCGGGCGGTCGATGGCTTTGAATTTGTAGCATTGGAATTCGCCCATGGTGGGGTGGTTTTGTTGTTTTGCGAAGATAAGTACAATGCCACGAAAATTTAGATCGCCAATAAATTGTAATGTTCGCGAGAGACTGAGTCTCGATGCGTAGTAATCATCCAGTCTCCGACTGGCGTAAATCAATGCATTTAGCAGCTCACGGGGTTGTGAAGGAAGGGTCGTTTCAAAAAACAGCCCCAAATTTTGTTCTATTGCCGGCTGCGTTGTCGGGGCGCAATTTTCTATTGCGCTCGGACTTTAAGTGGGCGGCAAAATTTAATTCGGAGTGAAAATTATGGAGATACCTTTTTGCACAACCCCTTGTTATGCCGCATCGAGGCTACAGCCTCTCGCGAACGCACCGAATTGTTGGTAAAATAACCGAAATCCGAATGCCGAATTTGCGAACCCCACCTATCCCCCCAAATACGCCCCCACCCCCAGCCCAAGCGCCACCAGATAACACACCGCCGAAGCCGCCAGCACCGTTCGTTTCACCCGCCCCGCCCGCGCAAACGCCCGCCGGATGTCCTCCGGGGAATCGGGATTGTACCGGTACCGCCAGGGGAAGAGCACGAAAAAGGACAGCACTGCCAGCCCCGAACAACGTACATCATTGGACTCTCCTTCAACCCCGTCCACCGTCCACCGCCCTACTTCCCCTCCTTCACCTTCTCCAGCATCGCCCTTGCATTATCCCCCACGCTTCCCTCCGGGTCCATCTTAATCGCCTTATTGTAGTACTCGATGGCCTTGTCGGTATTTCCTGCCTTCCAGTTGGCCTCCGCCAGGCTGTCCCAGGCGTTGGCGGATTCGGGGAAGAGCTGGGTATTGAGCTGGAAGACGTAGAGGGCGGGCTGTAGTTGGCCGCTGCCCATCAGGCGGTAGCCGGCGTTGTTGAACTCCTCCTCGAAGTCGAAGAAGCGGTAGGCGGGATCGTTGACCATTCGTTTGGCTTCGGACTGGACTTCCTCCATTTTGCCGGCCATAAACAGTTCGGTCAGGTGGGCCATCGGGTCGAGGATGAAGTTGTCGCTGGAGAAACCGAGGGCGGCATCCAGCACGGGATCCCGGTTGGAGCGGTAGTCGCCGAAGCTCATGTCGGCGGCGAGGTGGGGCGCCAGCCAGTCGCCGTTTTCCCACTGCGGCTTGTCCTGCCACCAGGCGAAGGAGAGGTAGGCGGTAGTTTTGCTGTTGGGCAGTTCCACGGGGTTGGTATCGCCGTAGAAGTTGATGTTCTCGGCGGTGGGCTCGCCGACGAAGATAGCGTTGGTGTAGTTGTCCAGCTCGTTGACCAGGTTCTGGCAGGCGGAGAAGGTGCGCCGGCCGATGATGACGAACAGCTTGCCGGGCTGGTTGATCTTTTCAGCGCGTATGATGCCGGTGACGATGGGTTTGTTTTTGTAGTTGTTGCCGCCGCCGTTGAGGCGCACGTCCAGCACCAGGCGCTCCACGTCGTTCTTTTCGATGAAGTCGAACACCCGCTCATAGAAGGCCGGGATGGCCTCCGAGGGGTCGTCCTGGATCTGGCTGTGGCGGACGTAGACGGTTTTGTGTTCGGGCAAGTATTCGTAGTAGTAGATTTTGTCCAGGTTTTTCAGGTAGTGGGGCGTGGCGCTCTGATCGCGGGTGGCCAGCCAGCCGTTCTCCGGTTTGGTGAAACCGTATTCGGTGGGAGCATCCATGCTTTTAGCATCCAGGGCGGTGAAGGTTTGGTCAAACACCATGCCGCCCTTTTCCAGAGTAAGGGTGACTGCGTTTTTCAATTCACTGGTTACCCCCTGGGCGTGCAGCACTTCGGGGATGCCGAGGTAGCTGAGCCCGTAGGCTTTGAAGAACTGATCGTTTTCCGCCGGCACGACCGGGCGGATGGCGGCCAGGGCATCTTCCACGGGTTTGCCTTCTACTTTGAGGACTTTGGCGCCCAGGGCCTGTTCGTAGTCTTTGTGTACGCCTTCCACGTATATCCCGTCGCTGAACCAATAGAGGTTGATTGGCAGCTTGTGGTAGGGCACCGGGCTGTGCCGGAAGCCGACAGCCGTGTGGCCGTACTGGAAGGAGGAGACGATGCGCGAAAAACCGGCCATGATCTCGTGTTCCCGGAGTTCGGGGATTTCCGCGTAGAGCTTGTCCACCGCCGCATCAAACGCCTCAGCAGTGGTTTTTTTAAACAGGAAGGGGTAATCCTGGTGGACGGTTTGCTGGAGGAAGCGGAGGTCTTCCTGCCAGTCTTTGGGGGTGAGGGCGGTTTGGGCGCAAGCGGTAGCAATGGAAAAACAGGTGATCAGGAGTAGTGTTAGATTTTTCATAGTCGGGTTTTTTGGGGTAAAGATACGAATTGGGGGTAGAAGTTGCATGAGGGGGAAATGTGTGGGGATATGTGGAGAGACATGGAGATACACGGAGATACGCAGAGATACGCAGAGATACGCAGAGATACACGGAGATACGCAGAGATACGCAGAGATACGCAGAGATGCACAGAGATGCACGGAGATGCACAGAGATGCACGGAGATACGCAGAGATACGCAGAGATACACGGAGATACGCAGAGATACACGGAGATACACGGAGATTTGTGGAAATGCGTGGGGAGTGTTCAAACCGCTGTACTTTTTAGTTTTAAACCGCAGGGGGCGCGGCAATATTCAAGTGCCTTTTTCAACGATAAATGGAGTATCGCCAAAAAAATGTATACTTGTAGAAAACAGGCTAATGAAAAGATTAATGATAATCATCCTGGCGGCCCTCGCCGGCTGTTCGGGAAAATACGACGAAAGCCAGTTGGCAGGCCAATGGGCCGGGGTAGAATGGAGAGACGTGACGAATGATAAAATAATCGATTCGCCGGTGGCTTTCACCTTTGGGGAAGACGGACGGTATGAGGCCAGTTCAGGCGCCTCTTCCGAAAAAGGCAAGTACTGGATTTCCGGAGAAAATTTGCACACGGTAGAAGAGGGCAAGGCGGAGAAGAAGGTGAAGATCGCCCGGCTGCAGGATGACACGCTGGTATTTCAGATGAACCGGGCGGGGGTGGTTGAGGAGATGGTGTTGGTGCGGGGGGAGTGAGGAGGCAGGCCAGATAGTTCTATCATCTAAGATAGCGGTGGACAATGCGTTTCTCAGTGGATGCTGAATAGCAAAACAATATTATATTAGAGCAAATCATATTTCATCCATTGAATACCAGCAATTCTCGTTTTGGCAAAATGGTGCTTTAGAGATGCTATGTTAACATCCTTGTCCTCAAAACCCTGCGTTCTAATTGGCCCTGAATTCAAATTCTTCAGTCATGAATCGGAAGATATTTTTTGCCATTCTGGCCAGTATTCTGGCCAATCTGCCTTCATTGGGCCAATCCGGTGGCGTGGATAGCCTGGAACAGTTGCTGGAAACGCGCCTGGAACCCGCCAGAAAACAGGAGGTGCTGAACGAACTGGCCTTCTCCTATCTTCGGATTGATGCCGGTGAAGCTGCCCGTATCGCCCGACAGGCTATGGAGTTGGCAAAGCAGCGTTCGGATTACGAAGCTCTTGGAGAGGCGGCCAACACGCTGGCGCAGGTATTCCTTTCAACCAACAAACTGGATTCGGCCCACCTCGTCATTGACCCGGTGCTGCCTCAATTGGAACAACAGGGTTTAACCGAGGCGGCGGCAACTTTGAATATGACTAGAGGTGCCGCTTTTTTCCGTGCTTCGGACCTGCCCAACGCAGCCGCCTGCTTTGAACGGAGCGCCCGCCTTTACGTGGAAACAGGAAGCTCCAAAGAAGAAGGGGCATTGCTCAACCTGGGAACAGTGCTTATGGGTAGCGAAGAACTGGGCCGGGCAGAACCCATCTTTCAGAAACTGGTAAAAAGCGAAGTGCCTGTAAACCGGTTTAATGCTTTGATCAACCTGGGCAATATCTATGGGTTCCGGGGAGAGCTCCGGCAGTCCGTCCAATATTTTGGAGAGGCTTTGGATTTAGGGAGAAAATCCGGGTTTAATGTTGCAACAGTGCAGCTTAACCTGGGCATATCTTATGAAAAGATGGGGGATTACGATCGGGCCATTTCCTATTACCAGGAAGCTTTTGCTGCTTATTCGAAGCTGGAAGCCAGGCGTGAAATGGCAAAAGTGTTGTACAATCTCGGCTATTTGTATGCGGAACAAGGGGCTTCGGGCCGGGCGCTCAAGGAAATCGAAAAGGCGGAGGCGTTGCTGGACGCCGGCAATTTGCAGGAATGGCTGGAGCTGTATACTGCCAAACACGAAATACTGCAACGGAAGGGCGACTACCGGGTCGCCTACAGCGCCCTGCAGAAGGCTTATGCCTATCGGGACAGCCTGTTCTCCGTGGAACGGGCGCAGGCTGTCGACGAGATAGAAACCCGTTACCAGACGGAGAAAACGGCTTTGGAAAACCAGAACCTGCAGCAGGAGAATGAACTGCAGGCGGTGCGCAACCGCAACCAGCGCCGGTGGCTGGCCAGCGTTGTCGCCGGGCTGGTAGTACTTGCCTTTCTGGCTGCTCTGTTGTTCTATCAACGCCAAAAACTCAGGCTGGCCAACCGCCGGCTTGCCGAACAGAACGCCCGGGAGGAACTGCTCAACCGGGAACTGCGGCACCGCATCAAAAACAACCTGGGCCTGGCCAACAGCCTGATGCGCATGCAGGTGCGGCGGCTGGCCCACCCGGAAGCCAGGCAGGCTCTTCAGGAAGCCGAATCGCGCCTGGCCGCCATGTCGATGTTGCACCGGCGGCTCAATCAGGGCCCACATGCCGGCATCACTATTGGCATCCGCGATTATCTCGAGGAGCTGGCCTTTCACCTGAAGCAGGCTTTTGACGGGGCGGGAATCTCTCCGGAGATCGAGGTCCAAAGCCCGGAGATGCAGGTGGATGCCGAAGCCGCCATGCGTATTGGGCTAATTGTCAATGAACTGGCCACCAACTCGTTTAAGCACGCCTTTAAAACGCAACCTTCCCCCCTGATCAAAATCGTTTTCACCAGCCTGGACAACGGGCAATACCAGCTCACCTATCGGGACAACGGCAGCGGCTTGCCCGCCGAATTCCAACTCGGCCGGCAGGAGTCGATGGGCCTGCGGCTCATCGATACGCTAGTCAAACAACTCGACGGCAGCATGGAGCTGTCCGGAAAAGAGGACGGGCTGCACTTTGACCTGAGGCTGCAGGCGCCGGCGGCGTGAGGCGGACGTAGAGCAGTTGGTTATCCGTTATTTCCCCCTTGCTACCTGGCTGTAGTTTTTGGTTATTCTCATCATTATGGAATAAAGAAACAGATCAAACATGCAATCCCTCAGCATACTCATTATCGAAGACGACTATCTGGCCGCCGCCGACCTGGAAGAAGAACTGGCCGGATTCGGTTACCGGGTCGCCGCAGTGACCACAGACAGCGAAAGCGCCCTGCGCGCGTTTCGCGAAAACCTTCCCGACATCGCCCTGGTCGATATCGAACTCAAAGGCAGCCCGATGGACGGTATCGAGCTGGCGCAGGCCTTCAACAGCATTAAACGTATACCTATCGTTTTCCTGACCGGACACTACGAGCCGGCCTACCTGGAACGCGCGAAGCTGGTGGGCCCGGCCAGTTATCTCCTGAAGCCACATACTCCACCACAACTGGACGTCACGCTCAGCCTGGCCCTGTCCAATTTTTTTTCCCGGAAGATGCCGGACATACATGCTCCGTTGGCCGCCGCCTCTCCACCAGCCTGCATTTTTTATTCAGAGACTGACTTTTTTTTCGTCAAACAAGACTATCGCCACCTCCGGGTGGAGGTGCGGGATATCCGCTGGGTGCAGGCTTTGCGCGGTTACGTCCGCATCGTTACCGGCACAGACAGCGCCATCTTCTCCGTGAAATTGAACAGTTTTATGGAGCAAGTGCCGGACCCGGCTCTGATGCAGGTACACCGGTCTTATGTAGTGAACTGCCGCCACGTGGTTTCCTATACCAAGGGGCAGGCCTTTGTCCGCCGCCAGGATGGCGTTGAAGAAATCCCCATAGGCAAAAAGTACCGGGAGGCATTTTTCCAGGCCCTCCCCCGGTTGCGGGCGGATTGATTTGCGGGCCTGCGATGCCGGGCTTGGCATCCTTGTAGCTGTTTTCCTCTGTCCTTAACTGGTTAACTGGAATTTACCCGGCTGGCCGGGCGGAAGGCAACTAAGGAAGCTGGGCAATTCATGGGCACTGTGATCATCTGCTATGTTTCAAAAGACGGGTAAAATAACTGCCTTATCATCTCCTTTCGTCAGCACCATTGTGTTGGATGGGTATTCCTTCCTGTAGCCTCCTGCCAAGTTCGTAAAGAATATTGGCACGTTTGTGAAGATGGTTTGCAAAAAAAAGGTATTCTCTTCATTTTTAATTCCATTAATAATACAAAAATTTGGTGATATGACCCTTGAAGTAGTCAACGACAGAACAGAGAACGTCAAGGTTTTTGGCAACAGCGAGTCAACGGTGGAATACTGCCAGGCCAGGCTCCACGAAAATTTCACGATTTATATTAATGCCGAAAGCCAGGCGGCGGCCGTGATAGAGAGGATCCGGTCAGAATTATATGCCAGCCTCAGCAATGTTCAGGTAAGAGTGCGGTGATCCGGGTACAGGCGAAAACAAACCGATTCGCCTCCATCAATTCAGTTTTTAAGAAACCAGAACCGGGAAAATCATGAAAAATAACACTGTTTACCTGCTCCTTGCCCGGTATTTTTTCCTGCCGGCACTGATTCTTTTTTCATTCCATACCCTCCCGGCACAGGCGGGAAAATTGCCGGAAAACCGGTTTCAAGATAAAGACACCTGGGGGGAGGCCATACGCAACGCCAACGAGAGGACGGGCGGCATATCGCTGGGTTATGGTTACCACCGGTCTCAGTTCCTTAACCCCCGCTTCAGCACGGTGAGCGAATCCGGCAACCTCAAACCAGCCTACGGCGACTATGTGAACCTGCGCCTCACAGCCGCGCCCTTCGTTTTTGATGTGAGTTGGTTCGCCTCGCGCTATAAAGTAGACAACTACCCGGACTGGCCCTACGCCGACTCGGTAAAAGTGCGCCACCGGGGGTGGGAATTCGCTGCCAGTTTCATCCCGATACAAAACGGGGTTTTCTCCAAATACGTGGTCCCCTACCTGGGTGTGGGTTATCAGTCAGCGTCGGTGTGTACTGGATGCGGCTGGGACTATGCCCTGGAACTGAAGTCGAGCGTCGATGCATCCATGCCTATCTGGAAGGTGGGGGCGATGATCAATATCAGCCCGCTCTTTTTCGTCAACGCCGAGTACAAACAGTCGTTGGGCCTTTCGCAAAAAAACGCGTTCAGCCAGTGGTCGGTCGGCATTGCCAACCGATTCAACTACTACTATCTGAGATGACGGCCGCCGGTTTCTCTTTTGGGGCTTTCTAAACAAACAAAAAATGAAAAGGAACATATTATTCTGGATACTCCTGCCTGTGATCCTGAGCAGTTGCGTTGTTTCCAAACCGGATGCAGGTTATATTTCCGACCCCGATTACAACCAACGGGTAGAGATCAGGAACGCCCATTACAAGCGGCGCATCTCGCCGCTGGGCGCCGGCGCGCTGGTGGCCGGCACGGCTGCCGGCGGCTACCTGGGTTACCAGTCGGATGTCATCGTCCGGCAGGAAGGAGACGTGCGGGAGCCCGTCGTGGAGGCCAATGCGGCGATCGGTGCCTTGCTGGGTTTCGCCGCCGTCAACATGACGCACTACCTGTTGGGGCTGAACCGGACAAAAAGGGTGGAGGATCCACAGAGGTGGCTGCGCCGAAGCGACAAGAATTATTTGATGCTCAGGAAAAAATCTAAGTCAGATTTTTGGGCCATGCATCAGAATAGCGAAGGAGAAACATATCAAGTCCGAAATATACAGGATGTGCAGGATTTCATCCGGGCTTTTCCCGGGAGTCCCCACAGCGATGCAGTAGCAGCTAAAGGAATGGATAAACTGGCCCGGAAAGATTTGCTGGCTTTGCTTGAGTTGATGCCGGAAACTACCCACCGGCTTAGTATCATGGAGGCATATATACGCCGCAGCCGCTCGGTAGAAGAAGCAGTGGAAGGTTTTCAACGATTCCGGGGCTTGCGCCAGGTTGCCGAGGCACGTGCATTGACATTGGTTAGGGACATCGGAGATGCGGAAGAGTTTATGGCGGGCTTTCCAAACACAAGCTATGGCCCGGATGTCGGGGCAAAGGCTGCCCCGGCGTTGCAAAACCTTGACGAAACCCGCCGGTTTCTGGCGCTTTTTCCCGATAAGATGCATCAGAAAGACATCATCCAGGCCTTGACGGGTAAAGCCCCCAGAGACGAGCTGCCAGAGGTTATCGGGCTGCTGTCCGGAGCGGAGGGCATCGTCAAACTGCAAAAACGTTATGTTGCCGAAAGCCCCGATATCAAAGCGCTCTTCGCCGCCTGCCGGAAATATCCCCGTGCTTCTTTTGGCATCGACCCGAATTCGAACATATACCAGCCAGAGCCGGCGCGAAAATTATATTATCAGCTAAAACGACTGGAGGAAGAGCTGGGGCAAAGCAACAGCTTCCAGTTGCAATTAAACCTGAAAGAGATTTACCTGTCGCATGCACTGGATCAGGCAGAAAGGGCCGGAAAGATTGGCGCTCTGGAGCGCTTCATTAACTCCGTACAGGCGGAGGACTGGCTTGGAAAAAGCAGCAGTTCATACCTGCAAAGCGCCCGGAACAGCATTGCTGCCTTGCGACGGGCAGAGGACAGGCGCCGGCGCCAATCCGAACTGGCAGAAGCCCGCTGGAAAGGAATCCGCCATCTGGTTCGTTTTGCGCAACAAAACAAAGGTACGGAAGAAGCGCGCGCTGCCGCCGCCGAAATCAACGATTTCCTGCAGCTTCATGTGCTTATTGCCGATCAGTTTATCTGGTCGGCGTCCGGCGACCGCTCCTGGCTCAACGACTTTTATGAACAATCACGGGACTTGATCAGCGGAGGCGACAAGTACAATGTCTTTGTTGGGGGTGTCCTCAAAAATACCTCCAATGAATGGTTGAGCCTGAAAGTAAACGCCAAGGTTAACATGGTATGCCTCAGCAACTTCAGCATCATCATGAAGCGCAACGAGCAAACCCTGGATGAATATTATTATCTGGAGTTGGCGCCGGGAGAAGAAGCGCCTTTCCTGACGGTGTTCCGCAATGTCAGCACCGGAACGCGGGTCGGAAGCTCCCTGCTGCTTAGCGCAGGTTCCAACTGTAATATTAATAGCGACAACCCCTTCGGCCTGGAATTTGAATATTATCCCGAAAATATATCGCCGGAAGTCACAGAAAAGCAATACCAACTGATGAAGGCGGCAGCTAAAGCCGGCAACCTCAGTACGCGCCAGAGCCCCATGGACAACGTCAACCGCCTTTTCAACGCTACCTACGATGACGGTTACGGTAGCCTGCACATTTACACCCCAATGGGTTACCAATGTACCATAACGGTACGTGATAAGGAGGGGCGGGTAGTAGCTTCCGAACAAACAGATGACGATGCCCGATTTGGGAGCCTGCGTACTGGTGAGACGTACACAGTAGATGTTAGTGGCCTGGCCGTTTTTTCGATCTTCCTCGACGACCGGATCGAACAGCGCATTGTGGACGAAGAAGGGAATGTTGAAGTTTATCAGGAAGGGAATTAAAAACTGATAAGATGAATGTCATTAAGTTAAACCAAATGGTCTTTTTGTGGGCGTCTGTATTCCTCCTCGCCGCCTGCGGCAACGAAGAGAACTCCCTGCTCGTCGAAGAGCTGGTCTTTGAGGCGCCTTCCAGCCCGGCAGGCTCCGACACCGACCCCACCGTTTACGACCTTGCTGGTGTCGAAAAGGAATTTTTCCTCTTCGACCAGTTTGAGGACAACGGCCGGGGCTGGGCAACCGGCAATACGGGCGATTACAATATGTCGGTAAATGGCGGGCTTTACACTATTGTGAATAAAACTGCCGATAAGCAATGGAATACTTCACAGGACATTGCCATCGATGTATCCCGGAATTTCGACTTCACTGCCGAAATAAAGATAAGCCAGGCAACGGCGCCGGAAAAATCCTGCGGCTTGTTGCTGGGAGCGCCGGCATCCGACAGGGAATACCTGAACTTGCTGATCTCCGGCCATGGGAATTTTGCGGTATCCAGAACTGTTTCCGGGCAGCGGGAGATTCTCAAAGACTGGTCGGATACCCCTGCCCTTAATGATCCCTACAATTGGGCTACGCTTACCATCCGGAAGTACGAAGATTTGTATTACTATTTCATCAATTATGAATATACGGGTTTTTCTTCTCCGGCACTCCCCGCGCTCGACGCCCGGGTCGGCTTTTCCCTGGGCAGCAGTGCTACGATGGTGGTGGACTATGTCCTTTTGGTTTACCTTGATTGAAAGTAGTGGTTTCTACCCTCTCATCAGATTTGATCCTGAAAACTTACTCATATGGAGCCTACAGGGGTTTTAAATGGCTCGTCAGGAAAGGGAAATTTAAAAGCAGCGCAACTGTTTCAACCACCGTATTTGACGTGGCACTGGGGATCAAGGATGTCTTCGAGGCTTACAGGGAATTGGGTTGCGTCGAATGGAAGGACATTAATGTACCGGAAGCCCCGGAAGGCAACTATGCTTCTGCCCGGATCATGCTTGAAAATGTCTCTAATGAGGATGTTTACTTTCAACTTAGCTATGGCGGTGTTGGTTGGGAATCCACCAGCCTGAAGGCAGGGCATGAGATGGATTTCGCATTCAGAGGACAGGGATATCAGAATTTTGGGTACTGCCGCCTGAACGGAAAAACATTCATTTTGGATGCAGAAAGAACTTACCGCTTTTCTAAAAACAGGACTAATGGATCGGGAGTCGAAACTGCCACCAATACTTTTACAGATAGAAAAATAGGTGGAGCAGGACTCTGCGCTCCGGAAGCGCAGGCTCGAATGAAGGAACTTTTGGCTTTCCATAAACGGAAAAATGGGAAAGTCAACAGAAGCAAAGTCGCCCGAGTATTGAACAGGGAAGGATACCGGCGCTGGGACGGCAAAAAGTTCAAAGCAAAAGATATTCCAAAGTATGAGTATTAGAGGAGGCAGCGCGTTGCTGAAAGTTTTTACCTTGCTTTTATTTATTTTTCTGGAGACCGAATCCCTGTTCATTTCCAGCAGAGTTTCTGCTTACAGGATTTCATGCCTCCCAATCCCCCCTTCATTCCCCCAAACTCCAGGTTCATAGCCGCCACCCTGTTTAAATAACCCGCCCCGTCGTATCTTAAACCTCGTATAACCCCGAACTGAAAAATATCCTGGCCCCCTAACCCAAACATTTAACGCTCTTTAGCACCGCCGCCCTTCCTCCCCCCGGAGGCAGGGCGGTTTGCCTTCCCGGACGGGCTGCCTTCAGGCGGCCCGCAAACAGAATCCGGTAATTTTCTTGTCTGTTTCAGACTTGACAAGTTTTAAAAACTTGTCAAGTCTATGTGCCTGTTTCTAACCTTGCCGAAGCTCACCCCACACCCGCACCTGGGAAACATCCGGGAAATGTTAGTCATAAGTAATGATGACGCTGCCCGGTTCAACCATTGAGCCTTGCCAGCATCTCCCGCAGCCCCGCCCGCCAGTGCCCTGTCTCCACCCCAAACACCGCCTTGATCTTCCCCTTATTCAGCACGCTGTACGGCGGCCGCGCCGCTGCCGTCGGGAAATCCTTCGTCTCGATGGGCGTTACCTTACATTCGATGCCCGCCAGCTCAAAGATGGCCAGGGCGAAGTCATACCAGCTGCATACGCCCTCGTCGCTGTAGTGGTATACGCCCTGTAGCTTGTCGCCGCCCACCTCGCCCGTTTCCACCTTGCGGATGATCTCCAGGGTGGCGCGGGCCAGCCCACGGGCGTAGGTAGGGGTGCCGACCTGGTCGAAGACGACCTTCAGCTCTTCCCGTTCGCGGCCCAGGCGCAGCATGGTCTTCACAAAGTTGTGCCCGAAGGAAGAATACACCCAGGAGGTGCGCAGGATGAGTGTCTGTGGGTGGGCTTCCCGGGCCGCCTGCTCGCCGGCCAGCTTGGTGCGGGCGTATACGCTCTGCGGGGTGGTGGGGTCTTCTTCTCTGAAAGGGGTATTCTGCTGGTTGTGATAGACGTAGTCCGTGGAATAGTGGATCAGGGGGATGCCCTGCCGGGCGCAGGCCTCCGCCAGCCAGCGCACGGCGTCGACGTTGACGAGGCGGGCGGCATCCGGCTCGCTCTCCGCCCGGTCGACGGCCGTGTAGGCGGCACAGTTGATGCAATAGTCGAAAGCATGGGCGGCGAAGTAATCCCGAATCGCCTGTTCCTTTGTCAGATCCAACTCTCCGACATCGGTAAAGGTAAACTGAAATCCGGGATAGGCGCGGCTCAGTTCCCTGATCTCGGAACCCACCTGGCCGCTGGCCCCGGTGATTAAAATGTGTGTATTCGTGTATTGGTGCATTCGTGTATTGGTGTATTGGTGAGGGAATCCTGTTGCTGTGCCAGATCCACCAAACAATACAGGGATGAAACCGGCGAACAGCAGGGCAGCGGCAGCAATATATACTGGCGAACGCGTGGTTTTGTCAGGAACAAAACCAGCGATGCCAGTATATACTGACCCGGCGGGTTTTGTAGTCGACAAAACCTGCCGTGCGTCAGTATAGCAATATAACAATCGAGCCATTCAACCATATCTCCCTCACAAAAACGCCAGCCCCAGCAAGAACAAAAACGGCGCCACCATGCCCACCCAGAAGATCAGCAGGTAAGCCCGCCGGCGGAACGCCATGACGGCCGGCGGCTTGCGCATGCTCTCCACGATCAGCCCGGTATTGTACAACAGGTTGGCGATGCCCATGTAAATGAGGTAGAGCACCACCTGAAAAAACAGGGCCCACCAGTTGAACTCCAGCGTGGCGAAGCGGTATTTGCCCAGCCCCGTCTGTATGATGGCGTAGTACAGCAGCACCACCGCAATGCCCACGGCGAGCAGCGACCGGTTGAAGGGCCGGCGTTGGGCCTCCCACCAGTCGAAAGCGTCGTCCCTGCTGGGCGGGCGGGTCAGTTCCTCATCCAGGGTGCGGCCCTCGCGGGGCTGCTCGCCCTGCATGGTGCGCACCAGGTATAAGGACAGCGGGAAGATGCCCGCCGCCAGGATGACGATCATAAACAGTGCCAATACTCCCATTACTGCTTTTCCATGATGTATTTGTCCAATCCCTCCCCGAATCCGTTCCTGATAACGTCCTTAACCACATAGCCCTGCTTCTCATAAAAACCGTAGGTGTGTTGAGAGGTGCTCAGGCCGAGTGTATACCCCGGGTAGCGCCCTTGCATCAGCTCCAGCCGGTAGGCCGCCAGCCGCCGCCCGTAGCCCCGCCCGTGGTGGCCCGCGTGGATCATGCCCCAGGCCAGGTTGGCCTGCTGCCGCTCCGGCAGGGCATAAAATCCGCCGCATCCGACAACTTCGCCGTCTAACTCCAGCACGTAATAGTCCGCCAGCCCCGGCTTGTCGAGCCAGTCGGCGAACAATCCCAACTCCTCCTCCGCGAAATACTTCGGCAGGTTGCTCTGGAAGATGGCGATGCAGGCTGGGCGGTCGGAAGGGGTGTAGGCCCGGATGCTACTCATCGGCTCGCTTTTTGGCTTCCAATTTAGGGACATCAGAGCGAACATGCCGAACGAAAACCGGAAAACAGGAAAATATTATATTAAATTAACCTGAAAAGAGAAGATAAAGGGCCGGGGCCGTTTGGGCTGGGCTACTCCACCGCTCCCATCCGCTCCCACAACCTGGCGCCCAGCCCCCTCGCCAACCGCAACACCTCCTGCTCCTCCACCGTCTGCACCACCCCGTCCCGGACGATCAGCTTGCCGGACGAGATCACATGCCGCACATGCCGGCCCTCCAGCCCGAAGATGAAATGAGCCGGGAAATTGCCCGGATGGAGCGGGGTGGGAGAATCGTAATCCAGCACTACCAGGTTGTTGTCCCCATCCCCGGAGAAATTGTTCTCCCGCAGATAATGGTGAACCTTCCGGAAACGGGCATAAGCTTCCGGCAGGCCAATATCGTCAAAGCCCTGGCCGACAAAATAGGCGGCCCGGGCGCTGCGCAGCATGTCGCTGTGCATGCCGTCCGTGCCCAGCATGATGTTGCCGCCCAGGCCCCGGGAATCGAAGTAGCCGACGTTGTTGTTCAGGTTGCTCTCCGTATTGTAAGCGATGCAGGACCGGGCCTGGCTCAGAATCTTCCGCTCTCTTCGCTTCAGGTGCAGGCAATGCACCAGGATGGATTTGGGCATTTCCGTCACGCCGAAGTCCTGGAGCCGTTCCACCACTCTTTTGCCGTACGCCCGCTTGCAGTGCTTCTGGTCGACAGGATCCTCGGCAACGTGGATGTGGATGCCGGATCCGTACTGCTGCGCCAGGCGCACCGCCCGGCCCATCGTATCATCGCCGACGGTAAACGAAGCGTGCAGGCCCACCAGCCCCTGCCGGCCGGCGGCGAGGTAGCTTTCCGTTTCTTCCAGCCCCTGCCGGGCTACCGCTTCCCCGTCCCGGTCGCTGATCTCATAACACAACAAATGGCCGATGCCTACCTCGTCGAAAGCCCCGGCGATGGACTCCAGGGAACCCTCCACGGCCCTGGGCGAGGCATGGTGGTCGATCGCGAAGGTTACCCCGTTTTTTGCGCAGGCCAGGGCGGTATACAGGGCGCTGGCGCGGATCATCTCCGGGCTCAGGCTCCGGTCCAGCTTCCACCAGATGTGCTGCAGTATTTCATGGAAGTCCTGCGGGGCCTGGCGGGGCGGGGGCATGCCCCGGGCCAGGGCGGAATAAACGTGGTGGTGGCCGCAGGCAAAGGATTTGGTGACGAGGAGGCCGGTACAGTCCAGGGTTTTCCCGGCGTCCAGTCCGGCAGTAATGCGGTCATAGAAAAAAATATTCCCGTCTTTCCCCTCTTCCACCAGGATGTTGGTGGTTTTGAAGGCAAAGGTTTGCCAGTCGATGAAGGTTGCGTTTTTGAGTAAAAGCATTCTGTGACAGAGATTTTGAACCGGATTATCAGGGAAAAGCAATAGGCGTATGCAGCCCGCCCGCCTGCCTGGCCGGCAGGGATTGGCTCGATTTCCAGGATAGCACAGGATAGCACTTTCAGTGTAGGTAAGACAGGATTGACAAGATTTTCAGGAAATGGACACCCTGGCGGCACAAACCGCTACGTCCTGTTAATCCTGTTAATCCTGTCTATGAAACGTACCACCTGAAGGTGGCACGTCCTGTTAATCCTGTTAATCCTGTTAATCCTGTCTATGAAACGTACCATCTGAAGGTGGCACGTCCTGTCAAACCCTACACATACTGTCTGCTCACATATTTGTCCCTTTTCATCGGCAGTCTCCGCCTCCGTTTCCCATCGTACTGGTACAGGGCATTGGCGATGGCGGCGGCGGTAGGCACCAGTCCGATCTCGCCCACGCCCTTGGCGCCGTAGGGCCCATAGGGATCTTTGACCTCCACGGCCTTCACGACGATTGCCGGCGTCTGGTCGGCCCGCAGGATGCCCAGGTGGCGGAGGTGGGCGGTACGGAGGCGCCCGCCTTCCATGGGCAGGCTCTCGGACAGGGCGTACCCAATGCCCATGTGCACGGCGCCCTGGACCTGCCCTTCGAACAGGACGGGGTTCATCACTTTGCCGGCATCGTGAGCGGCAACGATCTTTTCGATTTCGCCAGCTTCATTCAGTACGCACAGCTGGGCTGCGTAGCCGTAGGAATAATGGACAGGAGCGCCTTCTTCGCCGCCTCCTGGCCTGACGGTCCAGTCACATTTCCAGCGGCCGGAGTAGCTTCGGCCTGCCAGTTCCGCCAGCGGCCTGACATTCAGGTCTTCTTTCAGCCCCCTGGCCGCATCAATGACGGCATTGCCCACCAGGGCCGTACCGCGGGAGGCGGTGGTCATACCCGTGCGCAGGCCGGCGCGGGTATCCACTTTCACCTCTACGATTTCCGGAGGTATGCCGGTTTCCTCACAGAGCGTTTGCAGGGCCATGGTGTGTACGCCCTGTCCCATTTCCGTCCACCCGTGATGGAGCACCACCCGGCTCGGAGCGGCAATTTCTATCCGTACGGCCGATTCGTCGACCATGCCGTTGCCGATGCCGCTGTTCTTAATGGCGCAGGCCAGGCCGGCGTATTTTGCCTGGTAGAATTCGTCCTTCAGGGCCAGCAGGCAGGCCCGGATGCCCACGCCTTGCAGCACCTGCCCGGTAGCGGCCTTCAGCCCGTCCACCAGGGCGTTGTCGTAGCGGAACTGCCAGCGGTCGAAGCCTCCCTTCTCGCAGAGTTCGTCCATGCAGCTCTCCAGGGCAAAGGCCACCTGATTGGCACCGAAACCGCGCATGGCGCCGGAGGGGATGTTGTTGGTGTAAACCGTGCGGGCTTCGAGGTCGACGATTGGCACGTAATAGCCCGCCGAGGCATGGCCGGCGACCCGCTCCATCACCTTGGTCCCCACCGAGGCATAGGCGCCGGTATCGCCCCAGGCCCGGAGCAGCAGGGCCGTCAGCTTGCCTTTTTCGTCACAGCCCAGCGCTATTTCCATGTAGATGGGATGACGTTTGGGATGCATGCGGATGGATTCCTCCCGGGTAAGGGCTACCCGCACCGGGCACTGCAGGAGGCAGGCGAACAGGGAGGCGTGGCCCTGTACGCTGAGGTCTTCCTTGCCGCCGAACCCGCCGCCGTTGGATACCTGCCTGACGCGGACTTTTTCTTCGGGCAGCCCCAGCAGAGAGGCCACCTGCCGGCGGTCTTCATATACCCCCTGCCCCTGGGAAAACAGCTCAACCCCTCCGTCCGGGCCAGGCCGGGCGACGGCGCATTCGGGTTCCAGGAAGCCGTGTTCTACCGGCTGGGTCTGATAAACGCCGCTGGCGACAAAAGCCGACTTGTCGAGTGCGGAGCGGGCATCACCCCGTTTCACAGCGCAGTTTTCCAGTATGTTAGGCACATCGGGATGGACCCGCTCCGCCCCTTCCCGGGCCGCTTCCAGCACATCGGTGATGGGGGCCAGGATGTCGTATTCTACTTCGATCAGCTCCACCGCCCGGCGCGCCGTGTCTTCGTCGATGGCCACTACGCCGGCCAGCACGTCTCCGATATAATTCGTGGTTTGCCCTTCGGCGATCATCAGCGGCCAGTCGGGAAAAATGAGGCCGGTATTGGGTTGGCCAGGGATATCCTTTGCCGTAAGAACGGCAGCGACGCCGGCCAGCTTTTCCGCCCGGGAGGTGTCGATCTTCCGCACCACCGCCCGGGGATGTTCGGCAAACTTCAGCGCCCCGTGCAGCATGCCGTCAAGGCGGATATCGCCCACGAATTCCCGCTTCCCGAGGGCGGTCCCCAAAGCCTCATATTTGGGGTAGGGCGCGCCCACCTTGCCATTCAGGCCTTCAAAGGAGATGGCTTTGCCCTCCCTTCGGGCCTCAGCGGCGAGCAGGATGGCCTCCTCGATCTTCTTGAAGCCGGTACAGCGGCACAGGTTGGCCTTCAGGGCCCGCCGGATGTCTTCAACGGAAGGGTCGGGGTTGTCCTGTAGCAGAATCTTGGCACGCATCAGCATGCCCGGGCTGCAGAAGCCGCATTGCACGGCCCCTTTTTTGACAAAAGCCTTCGCCAGCTCCGTTTTGATGGCCTCCGGCACGCCTTCCAGGGTGTATATCTCGGCGTGGCCCAGCTTCTTCATTTTGAGGGCGCAGGCCAGGCGGGGCGCGCCGTCCATTTCTATGAGGCAGGTACCGCATACCGCCTGCCCCGAGCAGCCGTCCTTGACGGAGGCCAGGCCCGCCTCGTTGCGCAGGTAATGGAGGACGTTGCGGTTTTCGTCTCCGCGGTAGGTTATGTTTTTGCCGTTTAGCCGGAAGGTGATCATGCGCAGGCTTTGGGGATAACCGCCTGACCGGAGGCGAAAGCCGGAAGCGGGAAACCGGAAGCCGGAATGCCTCCAGGCAACCACCACCAGGGGCGGCCATCCAGCTTTTAGTAAAATGAACTGGCTTTTATACTGGCAAACGCGTGGTTTTGTCAGGAGCAAAACCAGCGATGCCAGTATATACTGACCCGGCGGGTTTTGTAGTCGACAAAACCTGCCGTGCGTCAGTATAATTTATTGAAAAAACGGCGGGTTAGAAATGACCAAAATCAATGCTTTTCAGGTAAAATCTCACGGCATCCACCTCCGGCGGCACGGGAGCAGGGATGCGGACGGCCCGCTGAACGGCATGCAGGTCCTTCAGGCCGCTGCCGGTGAGCAGAGCCACCACGCGGCTGCCGCTTTTGATCATGCCCATTTCCCGGTACTGCAACAGGCCCGCCAGGGCGGCGGCAGCGGCCGGCTCGGCAAAAAGGCCGGCGGTGCGGCTAAGCAGGGCAGAAGCGTGGAGAATCTGCTCGTCGGTGACGGTGGTGAAGGCGCCGCCGTACTGTTTTGTATAGGCGGCGGCCATGTAGAAATTGCGCGGCACATCCACAGAGATGGAATCGGCGATAGTATGGCTGGGGGTGGAAGCAAAGCGTTCCCGGCCGATGTTGTCCGCCAGATTGCTGCTGCCGGCAGCCTGTACGCCCACGATGTGCGGCATTCTTTCGATGAGGCCGGTTTTCAGCAGGTCTTCGAAGCCCTTGTACAGGCCGGAGAGGATCACCCCGTCGCCTGCGGAAACGAAAACCTGGCCGGGTATGGAGTGGCCAAGCTGGGAGAAGAGTTCAAAGGAGGCCGTCTTTTTCCCTTCGATGGTCAGCGGGTTGTAAGCCGTATTGCGGTTGTACCAGCCGAAAGCCTTTGTCGCTTCGATGCTCAGCTCGAAGGCCTGGTCGTAGTTGCCCTCCACCGGCACGAGGCAGGCGCCGTACATCAGGATTTGGGTGAGCTTGGCAATGGGGGCCGAGGCCGGCGCGAACACGACCGCCTGCTGGCCCTGAGCCGCGCAGATGCCGGCAATGGAAGAGCCGGCATTGCCGGTGGAGGCAGCCACGATGGTATCCCAACCCCGTTGCCGGGCATAGGCCGACACGAGGGCGGAGGCGCGATCCTTGAAGGAATAAGTGGGGTTCTGGCTGTCGTCTTTGAGAAAAAGGCGGAAGGGCAGGGCGTCTTCCCCGAGGCGGTTGCATTCATACAGCGGGGTGCCGCCCACCCGCAGGTTGGGCAGGCTGTCGGCGGAGGCGAGGGGCAGGAGCGGAAGGAAACGCCCGCGCTCCCACGCCCGGAAATCGGCCCGGCGGGCCAGGGCGGCATAGTCGTAAAGGGTTTTCAGGATGCCCCTGGGGGGCTGGCCGGGCGCGTTCTCCAACTCGCAACGGGGACAGAGATAAGTGGCCTGCTCCAGCGTGTATTCCCGGTTGCAGGTGATGCATTGATACAGAAATTCAGCCATTTTCCTTTATTCTCACCCCCGCATCATCTCAAACAACATCCCTTCCTTCATCGCATAGGCCGAAACGGTGATCTGCCGGATGCCCGCCATTTCCAGCGCCACTTCGATCAGGATGAGGGCCACGACGATCATGTCCACCCGGTCGAGCGGCATGCCTTTCAGACTGCGGCGTTCTTCGTCGTCCATTTTCACCAGCTGCCCGTAAAAAGGATAAAACTTCTCCACCGGGATGGTGGCGTTCAGCGGATGGGCTTTTTCCTCTCCCAGGAAGAACTGCATAACGTCGAAAGTGCCGGAGGCGCCGACCAGCCGCCGGGCGGGAAAGCGGTCGAGGGCTTCGGCCAGAGGCTGGAGATGCTGGCGGAGGTATTGATGAATGGCCCCGATTTCTTCCGGCAGGATAGGTTCGTGCCGGTGGAAGGTTTTATACAGGACAGCAACGCCCACGGGGAAGCTTTGCGCCCACAGTACGCCGTTGTAGTCGGCAAGGATAAACTCTACGCTGCCGCCGCCGATGTCCATGATAAGCATGCGCTCTTCAGTGGGCGGCACGGCCAGGATCACGCCCTTGTGGATGAGCTCTGCTTCCCGGTCGCCGCTGATGACGCGTATCTCGATGCCGGTAGTCTCCCACACCTCCCGGATAAAGTCCGGACCGTTGGAGGCCGTGCGCAGGGCGGCGGTGCCGAATACGCGCACCTGCTCCACGGGGACGTCGTGAGCGCTGAGAACCTGCCGGAAATGCAGCACGGTTTCCAGCCCGCGCCGGTAGGGGGCGGCGCCGATCGTTTCGATCCCCTCCTCGGCCAGTTTGACAAAGCGGCGCTCCCGGAAGATCTCCTTGATCTTGCCGGCGAGCCCTTCCTCGGCGATGAGCAGGTGGAAGGTGTTGGTGCCCAGGTCGATGACTGCGTAGCGGCTCATGTATGGTTGTTGGTTATCTGTTGTTGGTTATCTGTTTGGCTTTATGGCCGCCAGTACAATCGGGCTCCTAGTGCCGAAAGCACTAGCAACGAGCAACTGGCAACAGCCACTTGTCCAGCGTTCGCCCGAGCTCACGCCGAGGTCCTTAGACAGATACCCTACACCATACAATAACCACTAACGGACGGGCATCTACTCTCCGGCGCCTCACTGCCCGGCCGGCCCCGGCGCCCCGGCGCCCATCACCTGGTTGAAAAACTGTACGCCCGCCGGCATGATGGCGTTGGCGTAGGTTTTTTTGCCGTTTTGATAGAAGATGAAATAAGTACAACCCTGGCTGAAGTACAGGTCGGCCTCCAGCCGGTTCTCGCCCTGCACCTGGTAAAAGATGCGGCCGATAGGCTGGCAGGCAGGCTGGATGGCAGGCACCTCCTCGGAAATATACCGGATGGCGCCCCGGATGTCGGTCTGCTTGTTCTGGCTGACGCTGAAATCTTTATAGTAGAAAACGTAGTCGATGTAGTCGCACTGTTCCCAGAGCATCTGCAGGGTGTCGAGAGGCAGGCTCGGATAGAGCTGCTCTCCTTCCGGCGGCTGCGCGGCGGCCTGTTGCTGCCCGGATTGCTGATCTCCCCCCTGGTCTTTAGGGCCGGACTGGCAACTGTAAAGGATTGAAAAACAAAGCAACAGAAGTACAAAGCGATCCATGCCGTCTCTTTTTGAGGGGGAAAGATACGGAAATGGTTGATTTAGTGGAATGGTTGACTCGTTATAGTTGCTCCCAATCAACCCATAACCGATTTCCCCCAGAGTTGTCACAGGGGCGGATCAATCAACCTGTAACCACGTCTACGGCCGCACCACAATCAGCCTTCGCGTCGTGATGGCCTTCCCCTGCTCATCGACCAGGCTGTACAGGTAGGTGCCCTTCCGCAGGGCGGAGATGTCCACTTTTTCGGTGTGGCTGCCGTTGATGTAGTAGCTCTTGCGCCATTCCTCGACGCCCAGGATGTTGTGGATTTTGAGTTTGTAGCGGCCGGCCGGCAGGTTGGTGAACTCGAAGCGCACGTTGACGATAGCCGGGTTGGGGAAAGCCCAGACGCCCGGCTTAAGGGCGTCGGCGCTTTGCACGTTGGTGGTGATGTTGTTGGCTTTGTACTCCACGCGCAGCACCTGGGATTCATCCTCGTTGGCTACTACCAGGGCAATGGGTTCTACAGCCTCGTTGCTGAAGTAGTAGTAGCTGACGGTCGTCAGGGCGCCCAGTTGGGGCAGGCCGAGGGCCTGGATGGCGATGTCGGTAATGTCCTGCCAGCCAAAGATGCTGATCTTGGCGTCCAGGCGGGTTTCGCGCACTTCGGTGCGCTTTTCCCGCAGCACGTCGTAGATGCCGCCGGGGATGGTGAGGGTGCCCCAGGCGTCGGCCACGTCGGAGCGCTGGATGTTGAGGCGGATGCGCAGGGAGTCGGGGGTGATGGGCAGGTTGTCGAGCACGCCGGCGGGCAGGTCGTCCGCTGAAAAGGGCAGAGAGAGGTTGGACTGCGACTCGTTCATGTCCAGGTAGTTGAGTGGGGCGCGTTGCTGGACGACGGGCGGGTCGTACCGGTAAGGGGCTTCCAGGCCCAGCCCCAGGGGGTCTACGCCGAAAAAGCCCAGCAATTCCACTTTGCTGTTGCTCACCCGGTAATAAGCGGTAAGGTTATTGGCGAGGCCGGCGTGGTAGGAAGCGTTGGGGAAAGCGTAACTGCCCGGCCCCTGCATGGCGGGCAGCAGCAGCGTCCGCCGGGGAAAGGGCGACTGCAGGGTGGTGAAATCCCAGCTCTGGGCCGGCCCGCTGTCGGTGATGTAATTGCCGGCGGGCAGGTTGTCGACGGCCGTAAGCAGGGTGTCTCCTGCATTGGGGAAGCTCGAGTTGGTTATGGTGACCTGTGCCGGTGCCAGGGTAGCGCTTAAAATGGCCAGCACGAGGAGGCGTAATTTTTTTTTCATGCATGGAATTTTTTATTGAATACTTCATTGTAAGGAACCGGACGCGAATAATGATACCTAAAACCTGGCCCAAGCCCCGGTTAATCATTCAATCATTCAGTCATTCATTCAGCCCATATCCTTAGGTGCCATAAAGGTACTGTATTTGGGGCAAAGGTGCCAGGCGGGGGTTTCTGAAAATAAGCTGAGGGGATGGTGGATATGCCGTGCTTCAGCGAATGGAGGCCGGGATCGAGATCAAACCCTTGGCATTGTTGTCCAAAAAACTTATCTTGCTTCCATTTCCAATCCGGTTGCGCAGGCTGTAAATATAGCCATTCCCACAGGGTCATGGAGCCTAAAGCTCTTCTCTGCCGATGGGAAACTGGCTTACCAGTCAACGGTTGTCATGCATCAGCCCGGCCTGAAGCTTGTAGAAATGGCGCACCTTCCTTCCGGTATATATGTGTGCCAGTTGCTCGAAACCAGCACCGGCCAGGCCCACTTCGCCAAGATTTATAAGTACTAAAACCTTTTTCGCCCTTCTCAGCTTGTCGGCATGTTGTCCGGTAGGCTGGAAGAGTGTTTTTTTTTAAAAAACTGCGCTTATGAAAATAAATATACTTTTTGCTATAGCCCTGGTTAACCTGTTTCCCCCCAATTCTTATCTCAAGGCACAGGGAATAAGAGGAGGAGAGATGATGGCTGAAACCGGAAACAATTTATTGGCAATGGTAGATGTGAAAATTTATCGGGAAGGGCCTAGAGTGCCATTTATCTTATTTGACTGGGGTGATGGCACTACCGATACGCTCACGGGGTCTACAGCTTTGACTGCTGACCCTGATGTAATTGTAGACTTTTATTTCGGCACCCATCAATACGACACCTTTAACGTATACATTTTAAGTGTGCAAGACAGCTTCCTCATCCCGGATATTGCCAACATCCCCAATTCGGGCAGCCAGGTTTTTTACCTCCGGGATACCTTTGGTATCGACAACGAGGAAGATTTTTTCAACAATATCGGCCCTACTATCAGGATGCCCAACTTCATACGCTCTCAGGTCAATATCGAAGTAGCGCCCAACGGAGCCATCATCCACGACCCGATAGTAAGCAATGGCGGCAACTACTTTTCCTATATCGTCGAGGCCTTAGTACCCTTTCCGGCGGAAGGCTATGCTTTTCCTGAAGCTACCGACTCCCTGGTTTGTTGCATCACCTGGGATCAGCCCCTGGCACCAGGCAAATATGCCTTTGGTATCCGCGCCTACAGTTACCGCCGATCAGACGACAGCTTTTTTGGCACTACTACCCGGCTGATGACGATCGAGGTAGATTCTTCTATGATCACCTCCGGCCTGGAGATATGGGAAGAGCCGCCTTTTGATATCTTTCCCAACCCCGCAGCGGAAGCAGTGTACTTGCAGTTCGATGCCCCACCCGCCCCTCGGGCGGAAGTGCATATCTACGACATGTTCGGCAGGAAGGCCTATTCCGGTACGCTGGATGGGGCCGGGCTGGGCAGGAGGCTGGCGATTCCTGTAGCCGGTTGGCCGCCGGGCATGTATGTGGCCGAGGTGCGCTCAAGGGGGCGGGTAGGCATGCGGAAGTTTGTAGTCGGGGCAAGATGAAGGGATACTTGAGACTAACAAACGTACCCGCAGACGGGTTGGCTAAATGGGATGGGTATGCCTGGAAAGCGTTTGATTTTACTGGTTACGGTTTTGACAGCTGCCTCTACTCTCCCGTTAAAACAACAAGCGGCCGGTTTCCGCACCCGCAGGATCCCATGGCATAGTGATCGCTACAGCTGTGTGAAAACCAGCCGCCTGAAGCTTCCGGAAGTTGCCCTTCACGAATTCAAAACACCATACTCCGAAAATGCAAAGGTGATAAGGTCAAAGGTGGTGATGATCCCTACCAGCTTGCCCTTGTCGATGACGGGAAGGGCGTGAAAGAGGTTCTCCCGGAAAAAACCAGCCGCCATTTCCAGCGAATCCTCGGGGTTGAGCGTGGCGACCTGTTTGGTCATCACCTCGCCCACCAGCAGGGAACGCATGATGGCGTCGTTATATTCATTGCTCTTCTCCGTCTTGAAGAGCGTGAAGCCGTGCAACAGGCGGAAATAATCCGACTTGCTGATGATGCCCACCACTTTGCCTTTGTCGGCCACGGGAATGTGGTGGATATTGTTCATGCGGAAAATATCCTGCACCTTGCTCATCGTATCGTCGGGGCCAACCGTGATGACCGGCGTGCTCATGATCTGCCCGACAGTGGTGGTTTTATCTTTCATCGATGGCCTTTTTTTGTTTCCGATTATTTGAATTTGTCCTGCCAATCCAGCCTCCCTCAATCTCCCCGAACCACCTTCGCCTCCGGCTACGGCGGTCAATGAGGGGGGAAGCGCCCATAACGGGGCTGCTAAATCCTGTCAATCCTGTTATCCTGTTATCCTGTCTACTCTTCGTACGCCTCCTCCTCCTTTTCCACTTCGACATTATTGAAGCTGAAGTTGAGCAGGTCGTGGGTCGTGATCAGGCCGATGAGGCGGTTGTCCTCGACAATAGGCAGCGCATGGAACTTATTGGCCAGGAAGATATCTGCCGCCAGGCCGATGGTGTCGTCTGGGTCGAGGGTGATCGGGTACCGGGTCATGATATCCGCAGCCGTGAGGCGTTTATACTCTTTTTCAGAATAGGCTCTGCCCGTCGTCTGCAAAGACAACACATGGGCGACCTTGAAGATGTCTTCCTTGCTGATGATGCCCACCAGCTGCTCGCCCTTGTCGACGACAGGGAGGTGGTGAAAATCATTCTCGCGAAAGAGATCCTGAATGGCTTTTGCTGGCTTGTCGGGGGGGACCGTTACCAGCCTGGTGGTCATAATTTCCCGAATAGCTTTGTCCGGATTCATGATGGCCGTTTTTAAGGTTAGTCAATTACTTTACTTCTGTGCGAAATATGTCTGCGAGGCTTCGAAGTTGCCGAACAGTTTCAGTACTTCCAGCAATGCCGGCTGCAGGGTTTGGCTGGCAATGGCCAGTTGCCGCCGGTTGGCGCTGTCAAACGTTTCTGCGAAATCATACAGCGCTTCCTGCATGGCGTCCTGCCGGACAGCCAACTGCCGGAGCCGCGCCTCGTCAAACTCATAGAGTTCGGCATCCAACTGCTGGCCCCGGATGGCCTTCCAGTCTTCGATCGCCTGGTAGAGCAGATGTTCGTAATCGCCCCACTCCACCAGGCACATCATTTCGTCTTCGGCAGCTTCGGCCAGAAAACCAATGTCGTCCTGAAATTCATAGAGCCTGTCCAGGTAATAGTCTAAACCATAGTGCCGGCGCAGCTCCATGAACTCGTACTTCACGTGCTCCAGCTGGTTGGCGGCGATAACCATATTGTTGGCGTCGATGGCGTAATAGGCGTCGCCCAGCCAGTTGTCGATCCGGTTCAGCGCTTCGGCCTCTCCCGGCAGGTAGCCTTCGTATTGCTTCTTCAGCTTCTGCCACTGGAATTCCAGGTAGAATACCGAACGCTTGGCCTGATGGACATCGCCTTCGTACGAATAAGCCAGAGCGGGTATAAATGCACGGTCGAAACGCACCATGGCCTTTCTGATCTGTGTGGTGTCGCACCCCGTGATCAGTGAGGCTAGGACGGTAATGCTAACTGCGTGGGCCAGAAATTTCATGGTGCGTTTGTTTTGGTTAATCAATCACTTGATCTCGATCTTCTTGATCTTTTCTTTCTTTTCAGCTTTCAGTTTCGGTAACGTCAGGTACAGAATACCATCCACGTAGTTAGCCAGAATAGCCTCCTCTTTCACATTCTCAGGCAGGTAGAACGACCGCCTGAAGGAACGGAAGCTAAACTCCTTACGCATGTAGTTGTCCTCCTTCTCTTCCTTCTCTGCCTTCGTCTCGGCGCTGATGTACAGCACTCCTTCCTTGACCTCTACCTTGAAGTCTTCTTTCTTCATGCCGGGTGCCGCAACTTCCACTTTGAAATCCTTTTCGGTTTCGGCGACGTTAACAGCGGGAAGCCTGTCTTCTCTCCACCACTTGTTAAAGAAGTCGTCATCTGCGAAGAAGCGGTCCACCCATGGCATCAGGCTGGTTCTTTTCATCAGTGACATGGTTCTTTTTATTTTGGTTAAGTATTGGTTACGAACTATTTATGCTCAAATATATCCTTCTCTTCCCCTCTCCGCGCATGAGAAATATCATCCGGTTTTGTTGATTTTCATCAGCGCCCCGGGAAAAAACCCGCCCGCAGGCTCAGCGCCGTGTAAAAACTGCTGTAGCTGCCGCAACCCACGTCTTCCAGGTTCTCGGCACCCCACAGCCAGCGATACCCGCCGACGTAAGCCAGGCTGAGATGCCGGGTGAGCGGAAATTCAATGCCCACCTCCGGGCTGGCCGCCCAGGCCTTCTCCACCTGCGTCCCTTCGCTGACGTGCTTCTGTATGGCTTCCATGCCGGCCTCGCCGCGCCCCAGCCTCAACCCGAAATCGAGATTCAGCCGGGAGGTGACCGGATAGAGAAAAGCTCCCTGAAAACCATATTCCTCCAAAGTCGACTCGTAGGTAGGCCGCTGGGCCGGGGTTACATCCTTCAGCCCGTAAACACCAACCATGACCCGTCCGTTGGAAACGCCGGCCGTCATGCCTGCCGACAAAGCGTTGGCGCCGTTGACCTCGCTGAGCAATACCGTGACACCACCGTGATAGCCCCACTCCCGCGGCTGCCCGGAAGCTGCGCTCCACATACCCAGGATCACAGAAAAAAGGAAAAGCCATTTTTTCATCGCTTCAGGCTTTGGTTGTATTCTTCAAGGTAACCGGATTGACAGCAGGACGCGATGATGAAGAATAGCCGGAAAAGATGATTTTTGTCAGTGCATGGTTGGTGGGGATTCACGGGGTCATGGGGTACATGGGTACATGGGGTCATGGTTGGCAGCCCTATGTACCCTATGCGAAAACGGCTATGTGCCCTATGTAATAAAAAAACACCCTGGCAGCCCCTTGCTTTTTAACCACATAGCACACATAGAAGCACATAGCGCAGCCCTATGCGGCCTATGTGAAACCGCCTATGTGCCCTATGTGATAAAAAAGCCCCGGCCTCCAAAAGCAAAAGGTACCACCACCCTATGTGCCCTATCTGATAAAAAAAGCTCCGCCGCCCCCTCAATCCGCCACCTTGATCTCCGAGCTGGCCAGCCCCGACACCTGGAAGTACCCGATAGCTCCGCCTTCGATATTGGTGCGCAGGTTGGCGGGCTGTCCGCTGAACATCCCCCCGTCGTTGTTTACATTGCTGGTCAGGTCGAGGTAATATTTGTAACACTCGCGGGTGATGGCGTACATCTCTACGCGGGCCATGTCCCCCTCGGCGTAATAAAAGGGGATGGGCAGGTTGCTGATGTCTTCGCTGAGCAGCAGGTCGTCGTAGGCGAAGGCCCAGGTGCCGTCCCAGTTCTGGATGGTATCGTTGCGGTAGAACTTGGCCAGGTAATAGTCGACCGTAGCCTGCGGTTCTTTGATATAAACGAGCACCTCATAGAAGCGCCCTTCATCCTCCGGGTCGGCCTGCTCCTGCGGGTCAATGCGGATGGCGAGGCTGTCGAACGGAGGAACGTAATTCATCCGTTCGGCAGCCGTGTAAACGCTTTCGCCTACCTGTGCCGTCAGGGTGTACGTGGCGCCCACCTTGCCGGTAAAGGGCGCCCCGGGGACGTAGTAGCCGGGTGCCTGTTCGACAAAGCTGTAGGCGTTGCCTTCATCGTCCTCCACCGTGACGGCGGCGCCGCTGACGGCCGGGTTCTGCCCACTATCGTAAAAGCCCATCGTCCGGCTGATGCGGACGTACTGCCGGCCGGGCTGGTCGGTGATCAACCCTTCAATGATGGTGGCTTGCTCTACTTGTTCCAGGTCCAGTTCAACGGTCTTTTCGCAGCTGAACAGGGCGAGGGTGAGAAGGGCAGGGAAAAGGATATTTTTCATAATTGTGTTTTTTTTTCGTGATTATTCCGGTGGCCCGTTATTCCGCTGTACCGCAGTGGCTGCGAATGCGCGAATACCGAATGCCGAACAGCGCTTAAAACTTAAAATTCCAGCTGAAGTACGGCAGCGCGCCGAACAGGTACACCATCCGTGCTTCCTTTTCGGTGCCGTCGCCGATGATGTTGCCGTCGTCGTCCTGTTTGGTGCGGGTGTAGATGGTCCAGGGGTTCTGTCGGTTGTAGGCATTGTAAACGCCGGCGACGAAGGAGTTCTGCCAGCGGCGGTTCTCGTTCTTCCTGGGCTCGTAGGTCACCGACAGGTCCAGGCGGTGGAAATCCGGCAGGCGGTAGCCGTTGCGGCCGGAGTAGAGATTGACCTGGTAGCCGTCGAAGTCGTACTTGCCGGCGGGCAGCGTGAGGGGGCGGCCGGTTGTGTAGGTGAAGTTGGCGCCCAGGCTCCAGCGGGGATTGAGATCGTAAGCCAGCGCCAGGTTCAGGTTGTGGCGGCGGTCGTGGTTGGCAGGGAAAGGCTCGTCTCCATTGACGCCCGGCACTTCCAGGGTGGCTTCGGCCAGCGTGTAGCTGCCAAAACCGGTCAGGCGGCCCTTGCTCTTGCGCAGGTAGAATTCCAGGCCGTAGGATTCGGACTCGCCCTGCCGGAACTCGGTGGCCAGGTGGCGGTTGAAGAACAGCTCGGCGTTGTCGGCAAACTCGGTCAGGTCCTTCGCCTTTTTATAATAGGCTTCCACCGAGAATTCGAACATGTTGTCCCGGAAGTTGCGGAAGTAGCCCACCGCGACCTGGTCGGCCTTCTGCGGGTCGAGGTAAGGCGAGCTGGGCGCCCAGGTGGCGAAGGGGATCGGCACCGTCGAGTTGGAGATCAGGTGCACGTACTGTACCATGCGGTTGTAAGATACCTTGACCGAGCTCTGCGGGTCGAGCAGGTAGCGGGCGGCAAAGCGGGGTTCCGGGTTTTGGAACAGCTTGATCGTCTCGAAATTGCCGTAGGTGGTGGAATCGCGGATGACGATGTCGACATTATCCTCTGGGTCTTCGTATTCGTAAACCGTGCCCTCGCCGATGTTCTGGAACAGGCTGTAGCGCAGGCCGTACTCCAGGCTGAGGCGGTCGGTTAGCTGGTGTTCGGCGCCGAGGTAGAGGGCATGGTCCAGGGCAAACTGCTTTTGCAGGCTGGTGGACTGGAAGATCGACTCCTCTCCGTTGCTGGTGATCTTGCCCGGAGTGAACCGGCGATAGATACCCTGGTAGCCGAATTTGACCGTGAGTTCGGGGGTGATGAAGTAGGAAATGTCTTCCTTGACCGAAGCTTCGCGCTGGTTGGCTTCCCAGAGGAACCCGTCGACGGGGTCGCGGTCGTGCAGGGCGTAATCGAAATCGCTGTAGATGAGGGTGAGGTTGGAGAAGAGGCGCTCGTTGAACAGGTGGTTCCAGCGGAAGGTGGCGGTGCTGTTGCCCCAGTCCATTTTGAAATCGTCGTTGAACTGCCAGATGTCGCGCCCGCTGTAGGCCGACAGGAAGAACCGGTTCTTGTTGTTGGCCTTCCAGTTGACCTTGGCGTTCAGGTCGTGGAAGCTCACCGCCGTGCCGTCGAACTGGTCGGAGTTCTTCATGTACAGGTCGGCGTACGACCGGCGGCCGGCGACGATGAAGGAGGCTTTGTCCTGCACGATCGGCGCCTCCACGGCGAGTTTAGCGGCCAGCAGGCCCACCCCCCCGCTGGCGGCAAACTGCTTGGCGTTGCCGTCGCGGGTGGTGATTTCCAGCAGGGAGGACAGGCGGCCGCCGTACTTTGACGGGATGCCGCCCTTGTACAACTCTGCGCTTTTGATGATATCGGCGTTGAAAACAGAGAATAACCCAAAGAGGTGCGACACGTCGTACACCGGCGCCTCGTCGATGAGTATGAGGTTCTGGTCGGCGCTGCCGCCGCGCACGAAGAAGGCGGAAGTGCCCTCGCCCGCGCTGGTCACGCCGGGCAGGGTCTGTATTGTTTTGATCACGTCGGGCTCGCCCATCAGGGAGGGCAGCTTTTTGATCTCCTCAATGGGCACGTCGAGGCGGCTCATGGCCACCTGCTGCACAGACTGGTCGGCCTTCTTGTCCGTCACCACGACCTCTTCCAGCACGGCGGCGGCGGGCTGCATCTCCACGTTGAGCTCGACGTTGGCGCGGAGGGTTACCGTCTTCACCTGGGCCTGGTAGCCGATGTAAGTGAAGGTCAGCTCATACGTGCCGGCCGGCAGGGTCAGCGAATAAAATCCGTAGAGGTTGGTGGTGGTCCCGGATTTGGTGGCGGGTTCGTACACGCTGGCGTAGAGCAGCTCTTCGCCGGAGGCGGCGTCCTTCAGATAGCCGCTGAGGGTAAATCGTTCTTCCTGTGGTACGTCGGGTTGGCCTGTGGCGGAACATAGAAATCCCGCCAGCAAGCAGGCCATCAATAGGGCTCGCTTCATTATGCAGATTGTTTTTGATTTTTGTGGGAACAGGATTTTCCCCTTGTTCACTCTCCTGATGCGGACATCCTCTTTTTACCCCTACGAATTAAAGTTATTTATTTATGAACGGGTGGTTTTGGCAGGCCAGGGGGGAGATTTATGGGACGAAAGAAGGCAATGGAAACCGGGGCGGCAACCGGACTATTATCCTTATGGCGGCTTCCGGGCTTGTTTGTTTGGCGTATCGCCTGGGGAAATGCCCTGAAATTGATGGTTCCATGGCTGCATGGATCCATTGTTAGGCCGCCCGTGCCCCGCAAACCATGGACCAGGGGAACCCTGAAGCCATTATACTGGCGAACGCGTGGTTTTTTCAGGAACAAAACCAGCGATGCCAGTATATACTGACCCGGCGGGTTTTGTAGTCGACAAAACCTGCCGTGCGTCAGTGTAACAGCGTACATTTTGGAAGTTTTCATGCCGAAAACCACAAGAGGGTACAAACCAGAATCGCACCCATCCGGGCAAGCCCAGCGGCAAAAAAGTGTCGTGCACAGCATCTTTCATATCTCCGATTTTTTCCTTATCTTGCTTGTCCACATCTTCAGGAAAAACTTTCGCTTATACCATTGCTGTGAAACCTCGCAGAGCATGCCTGTCGGCAAAGCCTGGCAAACCCATGCTTTTTACCATCACCCGATCACCCAACACCCTGGTTTCATGCAACACCTGTACACCCTCTTGTTTTTCCTGTCGCCGGTTGGTTTCCTGCTGGCGGGCCCTACCTATCACATGACCGAGCCTTCCTCTACCGTCCCGTTGTTTATCCGGAATAAACTCATCCTGGTGGAGGGGCAGGCCAACGGCCAAAGCGGATATTTCCTTTTCGACACCGGCGCTTCGGAGCTGGCCCTCAACGAGGCCTATTTCCCCCGGCAGGAGCATGCTGCCCCCGGGACGCGCTTTGCCGACGTCAGCGGCCACAGCATCCGCCACGGTTATGCCTTTGTCGATTCATTTTACTGGGCCGGGCTGTGCCGGGAGGCATTCTTTGGCGCCTGCCTGGACATGAGCGCCCTGGAAAGCCGCCTGGGAGAGAAACTGCTGGGCATCATCGGCTATGATGTGTTGCAGCACGTAGACCTGGAGATCGATTACTACCGGAAAACGATGATCCTCATCCGCCCCGGCACTATCCCGCCCCGTCCTTCCGGCCCGCATTACACTTTCCATTTCCGGATGAACCGCCACCTGCCGGTGCTGAAGGCGGGCCTGGGCGACGCCACGGACCTGGATATGGCCATAGATTCGGGTTCCTCCGTCAACGTCTGCAGCAGCCGGTTCAAGAAAAAGCTGAAAAACAAAGCCCTGCAAAAAAGGAGGGTCTCCCTGCTGGGAGCGTCCGGGGCTTCAGAACAGGCACCGTATTACATCATGGAATCCATGGTTGTTGAAAATGCTTATTCCATCGCTTACTGCCGCATTGCGCTCGCCAGCATGGGCGTTGTCGACGACTACAGCCTCGGGGTCGACGGGCTGCTGGGGGTCAATTTCTTTCGCCTGGGGCGGGTGTTCTTCAGTTACCAGTCCCGCCGCATCGACGTCTGGCTGGAACACAATGATTATACGATGCGGCACAGCACGCTGCCGCTGCTGGAGGGGATGAGCGCGGAGTGATTTTACTAACAAGTTTCTCACAAGGCTGAGATTTTTAAATCAAATAATTTATATTTGGCATAATAATAATCAAATTATTGCCATTCTTTTTACTTCAATTGAAATTTGCGCCGGCGCCGGCGGACAGTCCATCGGTTTGGAACAGGCCGGATTTGAACATCTGGACCTTGTGGAAACAGACGGAGACGCCTGCAACACGCTGCGCCACAACCGCCCGGCATGGAATGTGCATGAAATGGACGTTAGGAACATTTAAAAAATAAATTCGACGCCGGCGAGTCAGGGGCAGCCTGGAGCCTTTATAGGCGAAGGCTGCCCCTGACTCGCCGGCCCAAAATGTCGAATTTATTTTTTAATCACTACTTAAGGAATTTTCCGCCAATGGCCGGTTAGAGAAGGCCCTGCCCCCTCGGTTGGAGAAGTCCTGTACAAAGAAATGGCTTCACCTGCCAAATGTGCGGTGCGGTAGCCTCAGAGCCCCATCCTTACGATACGGCCAGAAAAACGAGGCTGCACATTGGTCACATCATAGATAAATCCGAAGGGGGAACGGATGAAGCCTCCAATCTCCGCGCGATTTGTTCAGTCTGTAACGAAGGCGCTTCCAACCTTACCCTTCCCCGCCCGAGTGATTTAAAATTACTGGCTCAAATCCGCCAATAACACATGTATAAATTCGCGCAAATTCGCCTAATCCGCGCAAATTCGCGTTCCACTGAGCTTTATGCTCACCCCTCATTTTTTTATTTCGACTCAAAAACTCACTAATCCGTTACAAAAAAGGCCCTACCTTCGGCGCTAAAAATCCCGCAAACATGAATACCGACAAGCTCGCCGAATACCTGAACCTGCTCTCCGAAATGGCCATCGCCTTCCTGCCCAAGCTGGCGCTGGCCCTGCTGCTGCTCTTTTTTGGCTTTAAAATCGTCGACCGGCTTGCCCGCCTGGCAGGCCGGGCGATGGAACGGGCCGGGCTGAGCAGCAACCTGCTGCCCTTTGTCCGCTCCCTGGTCAACGTTTCCCTGAAAGTGTTGCTGATTTTCAGCATCGCCGGCATCGTCGGGGTGGACGTCACCTCCTTCGTCGCCGTGCTGGCGGCGGCCGGCTTTGCCGTCGGGCTGGCCCTGCAGGGCAGCCTGAGCAACTTCGCCGCCGGCATCATCATCCTGCTGTTCCGGCCGTACAAGGTGGAAGACTGGATCGAGGTGGACGGCAAATTCGGCCGGGTGGAAGAAATCCAGATTTTCAGTACCATCATGGTGACCCCGGGCCGCAAGACCCTCATCATCCCCAACGGCCAGGTGGTCGACAACATCGTCACCAATTATTCCAAAAAAGGCTTTATCCGCATGGAGCTGAACGTGACGATGCCCTACAGCGAAAGTTTTCCCAAAGTGCGGGAGATCATCCTGGAAGAACTCCTGGCTATCCCCAAAGTGCTGCGCGACCCCGCCCCGGAGGTGGGCATCGAGGCCTACGACAGCCACAACGTTCTGCTGGCGGTGCGCCCCTACGTCGCCCCCGACGATTTCTGGGAGGTGACGTTCGAAGCTTACGAACGCATCAAAGCGGCCTTTAACCGCAAGGGCATCAAAGTGGCTTACTCGGAAGGCGTGGAGATGGGGACGATCGGGGAGTGAGCGGGGGTGGCATGGGGTCATGGGTTCATGGGTGCATGGGGGCATGGAGGCATTGTTCTGGCAAAAAAAGGCAATACAATGCAACCCGGCAGCCTGGCCCCCGTATAACAATGAGCCCATGAAACAATGAACCCATGAAAATCCCCCCCATTCTCCGACTATCTCCTTTCTCTGTCCTGGCTGTTTTCCGGGATGTCGTAGAATTCCGGGGTGGATTCCCGGCGTTCGAAGGTCATATTTTCCAGGCCATCCATAAATTCAATGGAATGCTCCCAGAAATCCTCGAAGATGGGGACGGCTTTTCTGCTCATAGCCCAGACTCTTTGGGGGTATTGCTCCAGGTAGACAAGCGTGACGGACTCGGCTTTGGTTGCCGGCCCGATGAGGTGGGCCCGGTCGCTGAATACGACCAGCATGCTGAAGACCAGCACCATCAGAGCCGAAAGGAAGAAGCCGCCGATGATCTGGTTGATGAAGTTGATGTTGGCGCTTTCCAGGGCGCCTTCCAGGAAGTTGGCGAACAAGCGGATCAGGAACATGGTGCCGACGAAAGTCAGCAGGAAGCCGGCCAGGAACATCAGCGGGTTTTCCGTGAAGAGGCTCTCCAGCACATTGGTGATTTCCGGGCCGAAACGGAAGGCCATCATCAGGCCGAAAACCACCGAGAGGATGGTGAAGATGGTCTTGATGATGCCTCGCGAAAACCCCAGGTAGAAACCCCAGGCTGCCAATACCACAAATATCAGGTCTATTGCCATAATGGGTTCAAAAGTAAGGATTTAGCAGCTATTCGGACGAATAAAATAGACAATTCGCCGTATAAATTGGATCAAAAGGCCCAATTTTTTGCCGGATAGCAGCTTTTTTCCGTATAACAAACAGGCGGGCAGGAAGATGCCCCGAAAACCGAAAATATTACAAAAAACTTAATTCTTTCCCCCCGAGGGGCTAACTTTGTTTAAAAATTTCAATCCAATGAAAGTTGTATTATCATTAATCCTGGGAACTACGCTTTTCGCTTCGACGCTGGCGGCTCAAACGCAAGACATGCCGGCCGTCTTCAAGCTGGGCGACTACGAGGAGGGCTATGAGGCCCTCAACCAAGCTTACAGCCAAACCCTCCTGGAAGTGAGCAATTTCGACACGCAAAGAGCCTTCGACACCTGGATGTCCATGATGCGGGAAATGGAGGAGTACTCCAAAAAAATACGCTTCGACGTCAAAGGGGTTAAAGTATGGCTGCACGTATTCTGGAACGAGGACGGCTCTGTCAGCCACATCGGTTACCTGCTCCGGCCCGACTCCCGCAACGTCGATGCCCTCGAACTGGCCGCCTTCTTCAAGACTTTTATGGGGCGGTACAAGCTCCCGGCGACGAGCAGCAAGAAGTTCAGCCACTACACCGGCGCAAACTTCCCGATCTACAGCGAAAAGGTGGATCGGTAATTTGCTTGCATTCGTGCATGCATCTGGCTTGCAAACTTCCCCGCCTGCCCGGCATACAGCCCGGATGGCCAGGCGGGGAAGTTTTTTTTATACTGGCGAGCTGGTGGTTTTGCGCCTGACCAAACCACCGATGCCAGCATATACTGACCCGGCTGGATTTTGTAAAGACAAAATCAGCCAGGCGTAAGTATAAACCGCCCGCTAAATTTGCAAAGCCCTTCCGGCCGCGTATATTTGCAATCGGTACGGATGGCAGTGCTCTTTTCACCTGCCGTCCCTATGGTTGTGAGAAAAATGTACGTTCACAAAAACCACTGGTTTGATGATAAAAATCTTAGCCAACGACGGCATTGACGCCGACGGCCAAATGTTATTGGAAGAGGCTGGTTATCAGGTGGATACGGAGAAGGTAGCGCAGGAAGACCTGCCGGGCGTGCTGCCGGAATACGACGTGGTCATCGTGCGCAGCGCCACCAAAATCCGCAAGGAACTGATCGATCAATGCCCCAACCTCAAGATCATCGCCCGGGGTGGCGTTGGCCTGGACAATATCGACGTGGAATACGCCGAGAGCAAAGGCATCAAGGTCATGAACACCCCTGCCGCTTCCTCCCAGTCGGTTGCTGAACTGGTTTTTGCCCACCTCTTTTCCCTCTGCCGCTTCCTGCAGCAGTCGCACCGCGATATGCCGGTCAGGGGCAATACGGAATTCAAGAAACTGAAGAACATTTACTCCGAGGGCATACAGCTGCGCGGCCGCACCCTGGGCATCATCGGCTTCGGCCGCATCGGCCAGGAGGTCGCCCGCATCGGCCTGGCCCTCGGCATGAAAGTCATGCCGGTTGACCTGGTGGTCAGCGAAGCAGATATCGACATCAATGTCTTCATGAGCGATAACGTCCGACTGGAAGTCACCCTGGATACGTTCGAGTGGGAAGAAGTGATCCGCAACAGCGACTTCCTCACCCTTCACGTGCCTTTCAGCGGCGGCTCCCCCCTCATCGGCAGGAAAGAACTCGCTATGATGAAGGACGGCGCCATCGTCATCAATACCTCCCGGGGCGGCGCGATCGACGAAGATGCCCTGCTGGAAGCCCTCGACAACGGCAAGCTGCGCGGCGCAGCCCTCGACGTGTTCGTGGACGAACCCACGCCCAAAAAGGCCCTGCTGGAACACCCGCTGGTTTCCTGCAGCCCCCATATCGGCGCCGCCACCGCCGAAGCGCAGGCCAATATCGGCCTGGAACTGGCGGACCGGATACTGGCCTTTTTCGGGGATGACAAGTAGGGCAAGTGCCCGGCGGGACCCAGCGAGATCAATATGATGAGGGTATTCTGAAAATCAGGGCATTGGGGGCCTCTGCGTAAGCTTGGTCGAACGTTGGACGAAAGTTTCCAAGGTTGTGTGCGATGTACGGATTCAACGACGGTCCTGAGCTGTGTGCGGTGTACGCTCCATCGGTTGTAAACAGTTTACTAATGAACACCCCATCTCCCCCCTCACCCCCTCACCCCCGTCCGCTCATTAAACGCCCTGATCAGTTCGTCCCATTCTTCCACCTGCCCGAACATCTGCGGCCAGAAATTGCGGTCATGCCACAGGCGGTCCAGTTCTTCCACTGTTTTGCCCTGCTGTTCCACCCAGGTGAAGTACTTCAGGTTGTGGATGGCCTTCTTATCCGGGTAGGCCAGTTCCTTCAGGTGTCCGGTCCGGGTTCCAAGTAGGCACTCCAGGTCGCGGGCGGCCTGCAGAGTGGAATAGGGCCCGCGCTCCTCCCGCAGTTCCCCGAGGCGGGAGCGGTACAGGCCGACAGAATCCGTGGCGACGGTAAAGAGGATGTCGTCTTCCGTCATTTCAAAATAGCGGGCCGTCTTGATGGCGGCCAGGATGTTGGCGATGCCGGAGATGCCCAGCAGGCCCAGGTTTTCTATCCAGTCTTTGCCGATGCCGGCATCCGCCAGGAATTCGTGGCCCGCCGGCTCGTTGAACAGCCGCAGCAGCCGCATGGGCACTTCGTCGTCGATGGCGGTGACCACATCGGTGTTCTGTACATTGTGTATCCAGGGCACGTGTTTGTCGCCGATGCCCTCGATGCGGTGGCTGCCAAAGCCGTTCATCAGCAGGGTGGGGCACTGCAGGGCCTCGGAAGCTACTACTTTCAGATGAGGGGAAACGGTGCGCAGGTAATCCCCCGCTGCGATGGTGCCTGCTGAGCCGGTGGCGGAGATGTAGGCGGCCAGGCGGGAGGCCGGCGTTTTCACCAGGCCAAAAACTTCCTCCACGGCCGGCCCGGTCAGGTGGTAGTGCCAGGCGGCGTTGCCAAACTCTTCGAACTGGTTGAAAATAACGCATTCCGGACGGGTGCGGCGAATTTCCCAGCACTTGTCGTAAATCTCTTTGACGTTGGATTCGCTGCCCGGCGTGGCGATCACCTCCGCGCCGACTACCTCCTTCAGCCAGTCAAAACGCTCCCGGCTCATGCCCTCGGGCAGGATGGCCACCGGCTCCGTGCCCATGATCCTGGAGTCGAACGCCCCGCCCCGGCAGTAGTTGCCGGTCGACGGCCAGACGGCCTTGTGCCGCGTTGGGTCGAACCCGCCGGTGACGATGCGCGGCGCCAGGCAGCCGTAAGCCGCTCCTACCTTGTGGGCGCCCGTCGGGAACCAATTGCCGATCAACGCCACGATGCGCGCTTCGGCGCCGGTGAGCGCCCGGGGGATTTCCAGATAGTTGGGGGGGCCGAACAGGCCGCCTTTTTCCACCGGCTCGTTCTTCCAGGTGATGCGGAACAGGTTGAGCGGGTGGAGGTCCCACAGGCCAATATGTTGCAGTTTTTCTTTGACCCATTCCGGGATGAGCTCCGGGTTGCGCTGCTGGGCAAAGGTGGGCAGCAGGATACCTCGTTCGCGGAAGCGTTGCACGGCGTTGGCGAGGGCTTTTTCGTCGGTGATCTTTGTGGTGGCCGTTAGCATAATTTTTCTTGTTTTGGTATGACTTTTATCCCGCCGGCTATCAGCTGTGCCGGCATGAGCGCAGGTTGCACAACGGTGGCAGCTTCTCCGGGACACATCGCAAATCAAAAATTTTACCCGGCTGAGCAATAGCGAAAACGGGCGCAAATCGCACATCGCAAATCCTGCCCAACCCCAGTATCAATAGAACAAAATTAATACAACCCCTCCGCCCCCTCCAGCAGCACCTTCATCTCCAGGGCCGGCTTCAGGCTCGCCGGCTCTTTGGCATCTGCTGAAAGCTGCGCATCGAGCAGGCTGAAATCCCTTCGGCCAAAACGGGCAACGATGGCCGGCGCCCGGTAAATATATTGCCCTGCCTCCCGGGCCAGGCTCGCCTTCTCCCCGTCTTTCTTCCAGTGCAGAGTAGTCACGCCGGCATTTTTTTCAATGAAATATCCTTCTGCCGTTGCATCAAAGCTCCTTCGCGTCAGGCAGAACCGGGGCTTGTCGGCAAAGGGCCGCCCGCTCGTCGGGCAGAAGGTGGTGCAGTTGCCGCACTCGTTGCAGAAGTCCTGGATGTTCAGGATCTGGTAGGGCTGACCGATCCGCACGGAACCTTTGTATTCTACCCGTACCCGCCCGTCCTTTCGGCTCAGGACGGGTACCGGAGCCAGGAACGGTTCCATCTCATAAGCGTACATAGCCAGGTTGGGGCAGACGGAGACGCACGTGTTGCACACCTCGTCGCAGTACAGGCAGCGGGCGGCCTCTCTGCGGGCCTCCTCTTCCGTTAACGGAAACTGGACGAGTTCGAAGTCGCGGCGTTCTTCCGGCGGGCGTTCCCGGGGCGGGATGCCGAATTGCCGCTTCGCCCGGTTGGCCAGGTGGCCGGCGAGCGAGAGATCCTTTTCCACATTGCGTTGCTCCGGCAACCGGCCCTGCGCACTGGCCCGGATGATGTGCCGGGCCACGCGCTGCCCGTCGCCCACCGCTTCCACGATATTGGCAGCGCCCCGGCTGGCGTCGCCGCCGATGAATACATTTTTCAGCTTGGTCTCGCCGGTTTCGGGGTCGGCTGTCAACAGCGCCTCTTCGATAAAATCGAGTTCGCGTTCCTGTCCGATGGCCGGGATGATGGTGTCGAAGGGCAGCTCGAATCCGGAGTTTTCGACCTTTACCGGCCGGGGCCGGCCGCTTGCATCCGCAGGCCCTGGCTTCATACGGCAGCAGGTGAGGGAAACGGCTTTGCCCTCCTGCTCGTTCACGCGTACCGGGGTTACCAGTTCCATGATCCCGATCTGTTCGGCCAGCACGGCCAGCACTTCTTCCGGGTCGGCGGGCATTTCCCGTTTCGTCCGCCGGTAGAGCAGGGTGACCTTCCCGCCCGGCGGCATCAGGCGGCGGGCGGTGCGGGCCACGTCGATGGCCGTGTTGCCACCGCCGATGACGGCGACGTTCCGCCCGACGGGCCAGGGCCGCCCTTCGTTGGCGGCAAAGAGGAAGGCCAGCGGATCGTAGACGCCCGCCGCTCCGGCGCCGGGAATATCCAGCCGGCGCGCCCGCTGAGCGCCGGCAGCCAGGTAGAGGAAGTCGTTGTCGCGCCGCAACTGTTCAAACGTTCCCTTATCCACCCGGCGGTTGTAATGGATTTGTACGCCCAGGCTTTCAATGCGGGCAATGTCCTTTTCGATGGCGCCGCCCCGGAGCCGGAATTCCGGGATGCCGGCGGATACCATCCCCCCGGCCCGGCTTTTGGCTTCGTAGACGTTGACTTCGAAGCCTTCCCGGGCCAGGAAGTAGGCGCAGGCCAGCCCGGTGGGGCCGGCGCCGATGATGGCTACCCGGCGGCCGTTGCGCGGCCTGGGGCGGGGCAGGCCCGCCCTGCCGTGTTCGCCGATGTAGTATTTGACCTGGCGGATAAGCAGGGGGTTGTCGTAGTTGATGCGGGTGCAGTTGGGCTGGCAGAGGTGGTCGCAGGCCAGGCCCAGCACGTTGGGGAAGGGGTTGGTTTGCAGGACTACTTCCAGCGCTTTGTCCCAGTCGCCCCGGGAAGCATGATACATATAGCCCGGAATGTCCTGCCCGGCGGGGCAGCCATCGACACAGGGGGCGTGGATGCAATCGAAGGGGTTCAGCTCCCGTCCCGACTTGATGTTGGGTTCCAGGAAGGGGTGCTTTTGGTAGGCTTTCTCCTGGAGTACGCACCCGGCGTATGCGTTGAGGTTGTGCAATGCGGCAGCCTCCACCGGGGCAGCTTTGAGCCTCGCCCGGCTTCGGATGAAGCTGTCCGTGTCCCCGGCGCCGGCTTCGGCGAAGGCTTTCGACAGGTTGGCCAGGTACTGGTGGAGGCGCCCGTAGCCTCCCGGCTTCAGGAGGTCCGAACAAACCGTCACCGGCGCCAGGCCGCAGGCAATCAGGGTGGGGGAGTTGAAGCAGTCGGCGCCGCCGGAAAAGGAAAGGTTGAGGGTGCCGCCGAAGTCATTCTGCAGTTTCTGCGCCAGCTGAACCGTCAGCGGGTGCAGGGCGCGCCCGCTGAGATACATCATCTTTTCCTTTGCCGGGTCGAAGATGTCCTTGTGGTTGGTGACTTCCAGCGTGTTGGTGAGTTTCAGGCCGAAATGTACGCCGTTTTCCCGGGCGCAGCGGCGCAGGTTGCCGATCAGGCGTTGGGCGTCGGGGTATTTGAGGTCGTGTTCGAAGGCGATGTCGGGCACTTCGGCGTAGTAGCCCAGTTGCCGGTTGAGGATGTCGCGCACCCGATCCGGCCCCGGCAGGGTGGGGTTGAGCTTGATGGTGGTGTGCAATTTGCGCTTTTCGATCAGGTAGCGGCCGATCTTTTCGATCTCCTCCGGGGGGCAGCCGTGCATGGTGGAGAGGGTGACGTTGTCGGAAATACGGGAGGGAATGCTGATCTCCCGGATGCGGGGGTACAGCGGTTCGAGTTCCTGTATTTTCTCTTCCAGTTCCGCGCTGCAGTCGGCCATCTTATCCAGGAATTCCTGGACGTTGTGCTGAAGGATGCCGGCCAGGTTGTAGCCGATGCTCATGTTGAAGATGGTTCCCGGCTCGCCTTCCCACCCGAAGTGATGCCGCAGGACGTGGATCAGGATCCAGGCGTGCAGGTATTCGTCGAAGCTTTCGCGGATGCGCAGTTCCTGCGACCATTCGCAGTTGTAGCCTTCGTCCTGCATGTCGATGCAGGGTTTGCTGACGGCCAGCTCGTCCAGCGTTTGCACGGTCTTGAGTTCGATAAAGCGGGCGCCGCACAGCCAGGCGGCGACGATGTTTTGCGCCAGTTGGGTGTGGGGCCCGGCGGCTACGCCCAGCGGGGTTTCCAGGAGCTGGCCGTAGCGGCGGGTGCGGAAAGGGTCGTCGCTGCGGGGGGTGAAGAAGAGTGCCGGCGGGATATTCAGGAGCCTTCCCGTCTGTTCTCCGTCCAGGATCAGTTTAAAAAGGCGCGCGAGGGGAATGGGGTAGAATGTATCAGGCATAGCGGCACTTTTAGGTATGAGTGTAATATTTCGATAAATTTTTGATTTTTATCAATTTTAATTTGATATTTCTTTTCGTTTTGACTATTTTGGGATCGATTACCGAAGGTTGCTCAAAACCGGGACAGCTTTCATCCGCATGCCGTTTTACAGGGTATTTTTTGTATTGGAATGCCCTTCCAATACCAGCCTGTTTATTGGCTGAAAACGAAACATGCCGGCGTGACGGAAAGGTATTCCCCATTTGAAAACGGAATAGTAATCCTTAAAAAATAACTTCACGATCCGTAGTTGTAGTGAAATGAAGCAGCCGGGCAGTGTTTCCGCAAGTCTAGGCTGCTGAATGAGCTACAATTACGGATCTCAAAGAGTGAAGTTATTTTTTAATCACTGCTATGATGATTACTTATAAGAAAAACACTACGCAGGAGAAAAAGGCTTCACCGCCTCCGCCGTTTATACAATACCTGCCGATTATCATAGGGTTATTTTTAGCGGTATTCCTTGCCTACAACTGGAGGGATTATGTGGTACAACGGCAGGATGGTTCTTATGTGGTACATCCAAAAAGGAAAGATGAGGCGGAGCGGGAGAAGGAAAAAACAGAAAATTGCGATAATATGCAAACCCAAGTTACCACAATTGCCACAGAATATTATTCATCCGCCATAGATGTCTTTGACGTCGAAAAGTTGCTGGCTATCACGGCCCTTACTGTAGAATATGATAAAGTTTATGTCACGCTTGTTGTCAGGCATGAAGGCGAATGGGCGCAACGCGCTTACGAAATAAATGGAGATTTGTACGTTAGGCTCGTCATCCATCCTGTGGAGCTTTTTTCTCAAGATGTAGCTGTGATCGCAAAAGATAAGCTGAGGGCTTTCCTCCAGACTGCTGATATAGAGAAGCGAGAGCCTGCCCCCCTGGCGTGAAAAAGCTCAACCTATGGCAACCGACGGCCCGAAAATCATAGACGGAGACCTCGCCCACGACACCTATTGGGGCATCATGGATAAGTACGACGTTGATTTTGAGCGGTTTGAGGACGTATTCGTCAACCTGGATGAACATTGTAAAACGTTCAGGATAGAGAAAGTGCCGGTTAAATTGTTGGTTGAAGATTAACCGCCTCCCTCCGCCACCCGGAACCCATTCTCCCCGCTGCGTACATAAGGAAGGTTCTGGTCCCGGTTCGTTATCCGGATATTGCCCGCCGTATCGGCCCACGACCCGCCCCTTAAGACTCTTTGCGCTCCTCTTTCGGGGCCCTGGGGATCGTCCGCCGGGCTGGAAGCATAATAACCCCGCTGGTACCAATCGCTGCACCACTCCCGGGCGTTTCCCTGCATGCCGTAGAAGCCCAGGGCGTTAGGCCATTTGCTCCGGGCTGGCTGGGTGTGCTTGTTGCTGTTGCCTTCAAACCAGGCCACCGCATCCGGATCGCCGGAGGATAAAGCCCCCGTTTCTCCCCTTCTTGCGGCATATTCCCATTCCGCTTCCGTTGGCAGCCGGATGGGCCGGCCCGTTTTCCCGGACAACCAATCGCAGTAGCCTTTGGCGTCCTGCCAGCTTACCTTCGGAATTGGGTTGTCTCCAGTCCATTCTCCCCAAGGGGGCAGATCGGGCATTTCATGGCCTGTTTGCGTGCAGTAGAGATAGTACTGCAAAACCGTCACTTCCGTTTCTCCCAGGCTGAAATCATCGAGGCGTACTTCGTGGGCCGGCCATTCGTCCGACAGGCTGTCCTGCTCAGCAGAGCCCATGGTAAAACGCCCTCCATTTACGGAGATCAGGGTGGGGTAATACTTTCTTCGGAGGGTATCCATTTGTGAGGCAGGCAAGATGGCTTTTAGCTGCCGTTGGAGGTATGCGATCGTGTCTGTGCCGGGCAGCCCGATCAGGAAAAACTACAGGCCTGGCAGGCGGAGTTAGAGGAATTGGAAAAGGAACGGGCGCAGTTGCTTACCCTTATCCCTCATGCAGCCCTGGCTGAAACGGTACCTGAAAAGCATAGGCCTGTTAAATCGCCGGAAGCGCTTCGGGCTTACCTTCCTTCTGATGTAATGTTGGCCAACTTCGTCGAAGGGGAACGTGATAACTACCTCCTGGGCATCCACGCAGAGCAGGTATTTGCCGAGGCTGTAGATAAAACGGCGCCGGCGGCTGCCCTGGCCAGCGTGGTTCAATGCCATTAAGTTAAGCAACGGAATTTGTCGGAAGGCGACTCTAAGCTCGCCTTTCGACTCCGAGCAGCCACTAAAATCAACAGGCGAGCCCTAGTCGCCAGTTGATAACGTGGCTGCTCTCTACCTTAACTTAATGGCATTGCAGCCTGCTTGCCGAATATCCCGGCCTGAACCTGAAAACCCTGGTTGTATTGGCCCGGGAGATGCCGACGGGCGGCGACTTGAGCGAATCTCTTTCAGGCGTGGCCATCCTGGCGTTTGAGCAGTCGGAGCTGAAGGCATGGCTGGATGGGAAGGAATGAAATATGGCAAGCATTATATTTGCATTAAAAAATGCAACCACTCGCCCTCGTCGCCATCGGCGGCAACTCCATCATCCGGGACGAGCAGCACCAGCGGGTGGCCGACCAGTACGAGGCCATCCGGGAGACGGTTCTGTATTTGGCTGAACTCGTCGAGGCGGGGTACAATCTCGTGCTCACCCACGGCAACGGCCCCCAGGTGGGCTTCATCCTTCGCCGTTCGGAAATCGCCTACCAGTGCGAAGGGCTGCACCATGTACCCCTGGTGAGCTGCGTGGCTGACACCCAGGGCGCCCTGGGCTACCAAATCCAGCAGGCCCTGGGCAATGAATTGCGGAAACGGGGGATACAGAAAGAAGTGGCCACCCTGGTCACCCAGGTGAAGGCCGACCCCGGCGCCCCTTCCTTTGCCCACCCATCCAAACCCATCGGCGCTTTTTATCCGCCCGGCCAGCTTGACGGCCTGAAAGCCACCCACCCGGACTGGACCCTGGCGGAGGACGCCGGCCGGGGCCTGCGGCGCGTCGTCCCCTCGCCTCCGCCGGTAGCAATCGTCGAGATCAATGCCATCAAAGCCCTGGTGGACAGCGGGTTCCTGGTGATAGCCGCCGGCGGGGGCGGCATCCCGGTAGTGGACAGGGGCGGCGGCCAGCTCGAGGGCGTGGACGCCGTGATCGACAAAGACCTGGCTGCTGCCCTGCTGGCGGTTGAACTGAAGGCCGAATTGCTGCTCTTCTCCACCGGCGTAGAACAGGCCTACCTGAATTTCCGCCGCCCGGATCAGGCGCCTCTGGGAAAAATCACCAGCGCTCAGCTTCGGGCGTATATGCAGCAAGGGCATTTCGCCGCCGGCAGCATGCTGCCCAAGGTACAGGCAGCGTTGTTTTTTCTGGAAAATGGCGGAAAAAGGGTGATCGTCACAAAACCGGAATACCTCCGGGAAGCGATGGATGGGAAAAAAGGGACGCAGGTTGTTTTATAACGTTTCTCTCTTCTCCATATGGGGCTGGACAGAAAGATACAGATATACATGGAAATGAGGAAATGCACTATGAGCCCGGAGTAGGCGGGCATTTCTACACATTTCCAAGAGTTACCATGCATTTCTCTATTTCACCCCAGGTGCGTACATTGCAGATAAATATTTGCCCGCATGAAGGAAATAGCACAACAGATCAATGCCCTCGCTGAGCAGTACCGCGACTACACCGCCGAAAACCTCTCCCGGCTGGTAAAAATTAAGTCCCTAAGCGGCGAAGAAGGAGAGGTGATGGAAGAACTCCAGCGGCAGATGCGCGCCGCCGGCTTCGACGAGGTGCGCACCGACGGCCTGGGCAACGTCATCGGCCGGGTAGGGGAGGGATCCCGCATCCTGGCCATCGACGGCCACCTGGATACCGTCGATTTCGGCGTGTTGGAAAACTGGGACTTCGACCCGCTCTCCGGAGAGATCAAAGACGGCTACGTGCATGGCCGCGGCACAGTCGACCAGGAAGGGGGCGTGGCTGCTTTCGTCACTTCCGGCCGTATCCTCAAAGAACTTGGGTTCGACCGGGACCTGACGGTCTACTTCGTCGGCAGCGTCATGGAGGAAGACTGCGACGGCCTGTGCTGGAAATACCTGGTGGAAGAGGAAGGCCTGCGCCCCGACTTCGCCATCAGCACCGAACCCACCAACCTGAACATCTACCGCGGCCACCGCGGCCGGATGGAGATCGCGGTCAGCTTCCGGGGGGTGTCCAGCCACGGCTCTGCGCCCGAACGCGGGAAAAACGCCATCTACATGGCCGCCCGCGCCGCCCTGGAAATCGAAAAGCTCAACGAACGCCTCCGGGACGACGACTTCCTGGGAAAGGGCACCGTCACCATCAGCGAGGTCCGCTCCGGCAGCCCCTCCCTCTGCGCGGTGGCCGACTTTGCCCGCCTCCACCTGGACCGCCGCCTAACCTGGGGCGAGACCAAAGAATCGGCCGTGGCGGAGGTCGAAGCGATCGTCAAGGGTATGGATGCGACAGTGGAAGTGCTGCACTACGAGGAAAGAGCTTATACCGGCCTCCGGTACGGCATGGAAAAATACTACCCCACCTGGAAAATCCCCGAAGACAGCCAGGTGGTGCAAACGGGGATCGCCGCTTTTGAACAACTGTTCGGAAGAAAGCCGCTGGTCGACAAATGGACCTTCTCCACCAACGGCGTCACCATCAACGGCTACTACGGCATCCCCCTCATCGGCTTCGGCCCCGGCAACGAGGTGATGGCCCACGCCCCCAACGAAAAAGTGCCGGTGGAGCACCTCGTGAAGGCTTCGGCCTTCTACGCCCTTTATGCGTACTTAATTGCACGCTAGTCGAAGTCTCCAGACTTCGACGCAGCATAACATACAACACCAAATGCAACCAAACGTCACCACCTTACTCTCCCAAATCCGCCAAACCAAAGCCCGCAACCTGTTCGCCCGGGACTTCCTGCTCACCTGGGAAAAGGAACTGCCGGACATCGAACGGATACTCCTGGTAGCTGAAGCCCTCCAACTGCTGCGCCAGGACAACATCTCCACCCGCTGCTACGATTCCGGCCTGGCCGTTTCCATCTTTCGCGACCAGTCGACCCGCACCCGCTTCGCCTTTGCCTCCGCCGCCAACCTGCTGGGCCTGGAGGTCAGCGAACTCGACGAGGAAAAATCGCAGGTGGCTCATGGAGAGACCGTCCGCGAGACCGCCAACATGATTTCCTTTATGGCTGACTTCATCGGCATCCGCGACGACATCTACCTGGGCGAGGGCAACGCCTACATGCGGGAAGTCGGCGCGGCGCTGGACGACGGCTATGAGCAAGGCGTCCTCCAGCAACGCCCCGGCCTGGTCAACCTGCAGTGCGACGTCGACCACCCCACCCAGTCGCTGGCCGACCTGCTGCACCTCAAACACACCTTTGGGTCACTGGACGCCCTGCGCGGCAAAAAGATCGCCATGAGCTGGGCCTACTCGCCCAGTTACGGCAAGCCCCTGTCGGTGCCCCAGGGCATCATCGGCCTGCTCACCCGATTCGGGATGGAGTTGGTGCTGGCCCATCCCGAAGGCTATGACCTCCTTCCGGAAGTCGCTAAGCTGGCGGAGGACAATGCCCGGCAGAGCGGCGGCAGCTTCGCCCTCACCCATTCCATGGACGACGCTTTCTGCGACGCCGACATCGTCTATCCCAAAAGCTGGGCGCCCTTCCGGGTGATGGAACAACGCACGGAGCTGCTCCGCCAGAACGACAAAGCGGGCCTGAAAGAGCTGGAGCGGCAATGCCTGCTCCAGAATGCCCGTTTTAAAGACTGGCAGTGTACCCGGGAGCGCATGCAGCGCACCCGCAACGGAGAAGCCCTGTACATGCATTGCCTGCCGGCCGACATCAGCGGGGTCTCCTGCGAAACGGGGGAAGTGGAGGCTGCCGTTTTTGAAAAATACCGCATACAAACGTACAAAGAGGCGAGTTACAAGCCGTATATCATCGCATCCATGATGATGAGTATGGGGTTTGAGGATGTGGCGGGGGTGTTGGAGCAGCTGTGGCAGGAAGGAAAGGCGAGGAAATTTTATCCACATTGAGAGCATGTTTGGAGGTAGTCCCCGACACTACATGTACGGGGCAGGCTATTTGGGCTGTAAATGCCCGCTTTTGGAATCCCGACCCTATGGGTGCGGGACAGGCTCTCATTTCGGCTATTTCCTCGCCCATAGCACTGCTATGGCCTCGAAAAATTGCCTGCCCCGCACCCGAAGGGTCGGGGAGCCTCATGAGACCCAAAATCGACCATTTTCGCCTCCAAAGCACTACCTCCAAACATCCTCTGAGAGAAGAGGCATTGAAAAATATGGGTAGCATATTAAATCCGTTGAACTTTTGGTGCAAATGGAGAGCGGACCTCGATGTCCGCTGAATGGATCAACGGATTTAATACACTCCCAAAAATTTTAATACTTTTGGTGTTTTCAAAAGGATTGTCAGCTCCGGCCGCTCCGCTCCATTCCTTTTCCTTCACCTGTGAACTATTTCACCTACCTGCACTGTTACTATGGTTGGTTGATGCAGTTTCAGGAAACCTACGGCAAAAAATCCCAAAAAACCTTTTGCCGGAAAGAATAAAGCCTTATCTTTGCATCCGCATTGAAAAATACGGCTCCGTAGCTTAATTGGATAGAGCACCTGACTACGGATCAGGAGGTTGCAGGTTCGAATCCTGCCGGAGTCACAAATTTATTTTGACGCAGACAGGATGAGAAGCCTGTCCCGCTTATTAGCGAAACAGCAGAGCGCATGCGATGCGTCGTGAAGCTTAAGCGGGAAATCCTGCCGGAGTCACAAAAAACGAAAGAGATGTCCAAGATTTGCCAATTGACTGGAAAACGCCCCATTTCGGGAAACAACGTCTCCCACTCCAACCGGAAGACCCGGCGCCGCTTCCTGCCCAACCTGCAGAAGAAGCGCTTTTACGTGCCGGAAAAAGATATGTGGGTGACGCTGAAAGTGTCTGCCTCCGCCATGCGTTCCATCGACAAGATGGGCGTGTACGAGTTCGTGCAGAAGATGGAAAGCAAAGGCATCGATACGGGTGTCAAATTTTAAGATCCTAAACGCTAAGCAAGATGGCCAAGAAGAGCAAAGGAAACCGCATTCAGATCATACTCGAATGCACCGAGCATAAGAACTCTGGCATGCCGGGCACTTCCCGCTATGTAACTCAGAAGAACCGCAAAAATACGCCGGACCGCCTCGAACTGAAAAAATACAACTCCATTCTCAAGCGCGTAACCGTTCACCGCGAGATCAAGTAAACCTGGACGCGTTATAGAGTCACAGTGAAAAGCGGGTGTGATTGTTAAATTTGTGCAAAAATCCCTCCGGACAGGCACCAATTTCCGTTCAATCTTGTATATCCTGTTAATCCTGTCTATTTTTGAAGGGGAAATTACTCTATAACTTTTTAAAAGCTTCGTAAAATGGCTAAAGTATCAAAGAACGCAAGGGTCGCACAACGTAGCGCCAACGCCGGCTCCGGCCGGGACCACGTGAAGGTGGTCAAGAGCATCAAAGACCCGAAGACCGGCAAGTACTCCTATAAAGAGGTGATTATCCACAAGGATAAGGTGAAGGAGTTCTTCGAAAGCAAATAATCCGTCAGTACTTCTAAAAGATAAATGAAAGGGCTTTTCTTTCTCCTGAAGGAAAGCCCTTTCTTGTTAATATTCAGACATGAGCTTTTTCAACAAATTCTTCAGCAAGGAAAAAAAGGAAGACCTCGACAAGGGGTTGGAAAAAACCAAGGAAAGCTTCTTTGGGAAACTGACCAAGGCCGTCGCCGGAAAAACCACTGTCGACGATGAGGTGCTGGACGAACTGGAGAACATCCTCATCACTTCCGACGTGGGGCTCGACACCACCGTCAGGATCATCGAGCGCATCGAGGAGCGCGTCGCCCGCGACAAATACCTGGGCACCGCCCAGCTCAACGAGATCCTGCGCGACGAGATCGTGCAACTGCTGGCCGAAAACAATACGGCCGATGTCGAGGACTTCACCCTGCCGGCGCCTTCCAAACCGAGCATCATCCTGGTCGTCGGCGTCAACGGGGTAGGCAAGACGACCACCATCGGCAAACTGGCCTACCAGTATAAACAAAGAGGCAAAAAGGTGGTGATGGGCGCCGCCGACACTTTCCGCGCCGCTGCCGTCGACCAGCTCCGGATCTGGTCCGAACGGGTGGGCTGCGACTTCTACAGCAAAGGCATGAACACCGACCCCGCCGCCGTGGCCTACGAGACCGTGCAGCACGCCCTCGCCAACAACTGCGACGTGGCCATCATCGATACCGCCGGCCGCCTGCATACCAAGATCAACCTCATGAAGGAACTGAGCAAGATCAAACGCTCCGTGGCCAAAAGCCTGGAAGGCGCGCCCCACGAAGTGTTGCTCGTGCTCGACGCCACCACCGGCCAGAACGCCTTCGAACAGGCCCGCCACTTCACCGACGCCACCGAAGTGTCCGCCCTGGCCCTCACCAAACTCGACGGCACCGCCAAAGGCGGCGTCGCCATCGGCATCTCCGACCAGTTCAAAGTGCCCATCAAATACATCGGAGTTGGAGAGTCTATCGATAAGCTCCAGGTGTTCAACAAACGCGCCTTCGTGGATTCCCTCTTCGAACAGTAGTTTTTTTGCGCCTGGTTTTTGGCGGCCAAAGTGGGACAAACAAGCCAAAAACCAGGCGCACACTGCGCAGGTCGCCAAAAGCGCCGCTGTGGAAATCCGGCGGCGAATTTTTTCTCGGGCCCTTAACAATACAAACACGCACAATTGGCCCGAAAAAAAAGAATATATTACAATGAAAAAAATTTAATGAATTGCAGAATTGCTGCCTAAAAATAAATGCAAATCCTTGACTATCAGAAACTTGCATTTATATTTAGATAAGTATCAAGTCCAGTAATTATTTGAATTGTACTTCACAAGCCTCTGATTATTATCGACATTTGTATTGTCAACGATGAAGAACGGCAGTTGGCGGTTTCTTCCGAAAGAGGGAGAACAAAAAATTGAAGACTTACTACTGACAAGATCAAGCGGAGAAGAAAAGCAAAGCTTCTTTGCTGAAGTAAAAAAATAAGTAATCCCACGAACGCTATTAATTATAATCCCATTTAAGAATTCGGGGATATCAAAGGATGTCCTCATTTTTGGTATGTAGATAGCCTCTCAAAGCTCTTTGAATACCGGCCCTTCAGGGGCCGGTTTTTTTATTTATAAGATAAGCCTCGATCCATTCTACGGTGCCCGCCGCATTATAGTTACATTAAATTTAATTTTTTTTCATTTTTTTTCTGCTCCGGCCCAAATGGCTGCCTCCAGGTACTGTTCGAACCTCTGCTGATAGATCCTGTGGTTCTTGCTGTCGGGTTCGGCCTTCCTCCTTTTGCCCCGGGCCGGGAGCAAATCCTCGTATGCCTCAATTGCGCCCACAGCCTTCATGGCCATAAATGCCGCTCCGCAGGCAGAGGCTTCTTCCTGTTCGTCGACCAGGGCCGGCAGGCCGAAGACGTCCGCTACGATCTGCACCCACAGCGGAGAGCGGGTAAACCCGCCGTTGGCAATGACCTCCTGCGCCCCGCCGGGCATGCCGGCGAAGACATGGTAGAGGCTGAACGCCACGCCTTCCAGCACGGCGCGGTGGAAATGCGCCGGGCCATGGTGTCGGCGCAGGCCGACAAAAGCGCCGGCCGCGTTGGCGTTCCAGATGGGGGCGCGCTCGCCCAGCAGGTAGGGGAGGAACAGAAGGTCGCCGGCGCCGGCGGGCAGGGCGGCGGCGGCGGCTTCTGACAAGCGCTCCGCCCCCACCAATTCCGACAACCACTGATAGGCGATGCCTCCGTTGTTGACGGCGCCGCCGCAGACGAACAACGCTTCATCCAGGCGGTAGTTGAAAATCTGTTTCCCGGGTTCGATGACGGGTTGCGGCCGCGTAGTGCGCAAGGCGCCGCTGGTGCCGATGGTGAGCACCAGTTCTTCCGGCCGCAGGGCCAGGGCGCCCAGGTTGGCCAGGCAGCCGTCGCTGCCGCCCAGGGCAAGGGGAACGCCCCGGAAGAGGGGCGGTATTTCCGGGCCGTCGAGCCGCGCCAGGTGGCAAGGGCCGGCGAGGGGCGGCAACTGCTCTTCCCGTATTCCGGCATAGGCCAGGGCCGGGGCGTGCCAGGCCAGTTCCCGGACGTCCATCAGCCCGGATGCCGAGGCCAAAGAAATGTCCGCCCGGCATTCGCCGCCCAACCGGGCCAGGATGTAGTCCTTGATGGAAAGAAAACGGGCTGCCCGTTGGAATAGCTGCGGGCGTTCCTCCTGCATCCACCGCAGCTTGCAGAGGGGCGACATGGGGTGGATGGGCGTGCCGCAGGCCCTGTACAAGGCTTGGCCTTCTGCCGTGCCTTTCAGCCTTTCTGCCTGCTTTTCGCTGCGGTAGTCGCTCCAAAGGATGGCGTTGGTGAGCGGCCTGCCGCTTTCATCAACGGCGATCAGGCTGTGCATGGCACAGCTCAGGCCGATGGCGCCCGGCGGGCCTGCCAGCCGGGCCGCCAGCTTTTGGATCACTTCCACTACGGCTCGCCGCAGCGCCTCCGGATCCTGTTCCTGCCAGCCAGGCTGCGGATTGAGGGTAGGGTAGGAGGCCCGCTCTTCGGCCAGGGTTTCCCCCGCCGGAGTCAGCGCCAACGCCTTGGTGGAGGTGGTGCCGATGTCTATGCCGATATAATATTCCGGATTCATGGTTCAATTCGGATGTGCAGGCGACCTGCCGTGGCTGCTGTCCGCCGGCACGCCACCCCGCGTTCCCTGCCTTTCCAGGTATTTCCCCCGTTCTTAGCCCCTTCCGTACCCCAGCTGTTTAAATCCTTCCACGGCCAGGCCCACGTCTTCTTCCGAGCTATAGGCGGACAAACCCAGGCGGGTGACGCCGCCCCGCTCGAGCAGCCCCAGCACTTCCGCTGCCCGGATGGCGTAGAAGTGGCCGTCCCAGGCCAGGATGTTGCGTTCGGCAAGTTTTTGGGTGACGGCCTCCGGCCGGATGCCTTCCGTAAGCACGGCCAGGGTGGGTGCCCGCAGGGGGGCGTCCATCGGAGGGCCGGCGACGGTGACGCCGTCGAGGGCGGTGAGGCCGGCGTACAGCCTGCGGGCCAGGGCGATCTCGTGTTGGTGAATGCAGTTCATGGCGTCGGACAGGCAAGAGCGGTAATCGCTGCCCTGCCCGAAGCAGGCGATAAAGTCCACTGCTGCTTTCACGCCGGCCAGGGCGGCGTGGTTGAGGGTGCCGGTCTCGATGCTGAAGGGCGCTTCCTGGGCGGCGGTGCGCAGGCGGTCGGTGGGCAGGCGGTCCAGCAGGCCGGGGCGGGAATAGAGGATGCCGACATGCGGGCCGTAGAATTTATAGGCGGAGCACAGCAGGAAGTCGCAGCCGATGGCCTGCACGTCGAGCGGGAAGTGGGGGGCGAAGTGCACGGCGTCGAGCAGCAGCCAGGCGCCCGCCTGGTAGGTAAGCGCCCGCGCCTGTTGTACGTCGTTGACCGTACCCATGAAGTTGGAGGCATAGCCCAGGGCCAGCAGGCGGGTGCGCTCGTTGATCTTGGCGGCCATGTCGTCGTAGTCCAGCGTGCCTTCTTTTTTCAGTTTCACTTCCCGCACGGCGATGCCCTGTTCGCGAAGAGACAGCCAGGGCCCGCGGTTGCCCTCGTGGTCCAGTTGGGTGATCAGGATTTCGTCGCCCGGCTGCAACAGGCGGCCGACGGCGCGGGCAAGCGAGTAGTTGAGGGTGGTCATGTTTTGCCCGAAAGAAATGGTATGCGGCCCTTCCGCCCCCAGGAAGTGGGCGACAGCGGCCCGGGCGCCGTCGATCACCTCGTCGGTTTCCCGGGCGGTGATGAAGGCGCCGTGGGTGTTGGCGTTCGAGTTCTCATAATAATAGCTGATGGCGTCGATCACGGGCTGGGGCACCTGGGTGCCGCCCGGGCCGTCCATGAATACCAGGCGGCGCCCGTTGTGCTGCCGGCTCAGGGCGGGGAACTGTTGACGGAATGAATCGTTCATATAGCGTACAGTGGTTTGATTCCTGTCGGTTGTTGGTTGCCCGGACGAATGCTGCTCATTGTCGGGATGCTGGTCCCGGGGAATTCAGCTCTGCTGTTCTACAAGGCTGGCTGCCCATGTCAGCATTGGTCGCCTGGGGGCAGGATGCGAGGACGGGAGGCGGCAGGTATCGTTATTAAAATAACGATTACAAAAGTAATGATTACTTTTATATTCATTATAAACATAGCGACATAGCGGCACCCCTCCTCTGTGGAGCAAGGTACGAAAGCCGTCCAAATTATTCCTTTTCCACTTCTTCGAAAACCAGCTTGAAAGCCAGTTCGAAATCATCGGCGATGGTTTCCTGCTTCAGGCCTTCAAAGAAATTGGGCGAATTGTAGCAGATGCCATAAGCCGTCCGGTCGACCACCGCCTTGCCCTCCAACCGGAGGCGCTTTCGCGCCCGGCGGGCGGTGAGCCGTAATTTTTCCTTTTTTGCAATGCCTTTGATCGACAAAACGCCGGAAGCCATTTCTTCCGTATCCCCCAAAGTAAAGGGTTGCCCAAGGGTAAACCTTGCCTCCGGGAAGCGTTCTGCCTCAAAAAAATCCGCACTGTGCAGATGCTGCGTCAATTGGCTGATGTCGGACCGGATGCTTTGCATGTCGATGGCAGCTCGCCATGCAGGATGCGCGCTCCCTCGCAGCGGAGTGTTCCGGACCTGGCTTGAATTGTGCCGCCGAGCGCATAAGTGCTGTACGCCGCCCTGCCTGCCCAGGACATCTCGCTTTGTTCCGGGTTGTGCTGGTACTGCTGAGCATTGGCCGTGAGCGCCAGCGACAGAAAAATGGAAAAGGACAGATACTTTTTCATGATCATTGAATGGTCGATAAGTTTGAAATCAATGGTGTGTCTTGCCTCTCCCACCCATAGGGCATAAAGTAGGGAGCCTAGCGTTTTTATCACATAGAACACACAGGCGTTTTCACAGTAGGCCACATACAGCAGTTCTCGTTTTAGAATGCCACTAAACCACAATATCCCACAAAATTTAGTGCGGATTTCGCGTTTCCGTGCTTTTGTGGCAGGATTTAAGGCATCATTTCGCAAAGCGAGAATCGCTGGATTTTATTAAAAAATATTATAAATAAATTCAAAATATGCCAAACCTGAGAACAGGGTTGTTAAGATTTCAAAAAAATACCTTCGCAATTAAAACTTGATTAACAAAGTAACATTCAATTAACAATTTTCTAAACAAAGCCTAACTTTTCATTTACCCTTACTTAACATTTGCTTTGGACCTTCGCACCGAAAGCCAAATTCGATCACTAATTACTGTCTCTTTACTATGAAAAAAGTATTACTCTCCGTGCTGCTCGCCAGCATGGCTGTGCTGTCTTTGCACGCACAAGCAACCATCTTCTCCGAAGAGATCGAGCTGCCGGCAGGCTATGTGCCGGAAACGGTGCTGATGCCGCCCTCTCCGCTCTCTCTGCAGGTCCTCTTCGTCGGAGGCGTCGACCTGGTGCAGACCACGCCGACCTACGGCTACGAAGCCGGCATTGCCTATGCCAAGGAATGGCACGACTTCATCGGCTTCACGCCTGACGAGACGGGCCAGAGCCTCGGTTGGGTTTCCGTCAACCACGAAATGATCTACCAGGACGACCGCATCGGCGACGGCGGCGGGATGACCGTCTTCCGCGTCAGCCGCGATCCCATCACCGGCATGCTCAACATCGTCGACCAGCAACTGGAAGACGGCCGCCGCGGCAAGTTCTTCAATGTGGATTTCGTCAACACCGTCGGCGAAACCGGCATGAACTGCGGCGGCATCAGCTCCGTCGTCGACGGCCGCATCTGGACGGCCGAGGAGTGGTTCCGCTCCAGCAACGCCAGCATCTACAACGGCAGCTTCAGCTCGCCAACCAGCTCGGGCGGCTTCCCGAAAGCACCGGGCGGCGCTGAAAACCAGGGCGTCCGCGATACGTCCAACTATATCATCTCCTCCGACATTGAGGGCTTCGACGGCCTGGAAGTCAAGAAGTACGAAAATTTTAACTGGATGGTGGAGATTGACCCGCGACAGGCCAAAGCTGTCCGCAAGCAATACAACTGGGGCCGCCAGCCCTACGAAGGCGGCACGATTGCCCTGGACAATAAGACCGTCTACCTCGGCCCGGACGACACCCCCGGCTTCTGGACCAGGTTCGTAGCAGATACTCCCGGCGACTTCACTAAGGGCAAATTGTACGTCTACAATGCCACTGCCGATGAGCGCTGGATCGAGATCGACAATACCGACACCGGTAAAATGCTCAACTTCAAGGAGCAGGCCGTTGCCGCCGGCGCCACTATGTACAACCGCATCGAATGGGTAGCCATCGACCCGGCCACCGGGCTGATCTACTGGACGGAAACCGGCCGGGACGCCCCGGGCAGCGCCTGGGCGGGCGAAGAAGCCGCCGGCGCCACCCACGATCCGTACCACATTCAGCGCGCTATCGACAAGGGCTGGGGCACGCCGAGCAGTTCCGACTACCGCGACTATTACGGCCGCATCTGGGTGTATGACCCGGCCACCAATTACAACACCGTGCTGCTCGAAGGCGGCCCGGACTGGGACCAGGAAGAGAGCCCGGCCGAAGCCGACTACTTCCGCAAGCACCTCTCCAACCCCGATGGCCTGAACGTCATGTCTATCGATGGACAGAGTTTCCTGGTTATCATGGAGGACCTCAACGGACGCAGCTTCGGCCGCGTGCCTGCCGGGGTAAGCAACAGCACCTGTGAATTGTGGCTGCTGGACCTCAGCATCGAGAACCCGACGGTCGACGATCTCATCCGCATCTCGGCCGTGCCGGCCGGCGCGGAAGTGACGGGCGCCATCGCCACGCCCGACGGCAAGTCGCTGCTGGTCAACTCCCAACACCCGCGTTCCACCAACCCCTTCCCCTTCAACCACTCGCTGACCTACGCCATCCACGGGTTTGACCAGGTGACCGTGACCGGCCTGGAGGAACCGCAGTTTGAAGATGCCGAAACGCTGCGGATTTATCCGAACCCGGCGACGCGCAACGTCTTCTTCAGCGAAGCCATCGACCTGGCTATCTACAACGTCGAAGGCCAGCGCCTCAAGGTGTTCCGCAACGTCACCCAGGTCGACGTTTCCGGCCTGCCCGCCGGCACGTACTTCCTGCAGACTGCCGATGGGGTGGCCAGGAAGCTGGTGGTCAACTAAAGCCCATAAAAGAGCTTCGATTTTTTAGATTAGCAATATCAAGGCGGCACTTCAGGGCTCTGGAGTGCCGCCTCTTTAATAAAATAGCGGCTCATGAAAAAACTATATGGCATCCTCTACCTTTTTGCCCTTTTGCTTTCCGTCCATTTCCTGAGTTTCAGCCCTCAGCTCAACTACACCGGCGCCGATGCGCTGGGCCAGGTAAAACAGCAGTTCGATGCCGGCCTGGAGAGCCTGGCGACGGCTATCCGAAACTATCAGGAGCAAGCCGGCCGCTTTGCCCGCCAGGGCGATAACCTGCCCGAACTCCGGCAAGCGCACCTGGATACCCGGCTGGCTTTCAAGAAGATTGAATTCCTGCTCGAATACAACGACCGGGAATCGGTCAAAAAGCACCTCAACGGCCCGCCCCTTCCGACAACGGAACCCAAAGTGCCGGAAGTGCGCATCATTGAGCCTACAGGCCTGCAGGTGCTGGACGAACTGGCCTTCGGCGGCGCCCCGGAAGAGGAAAGGGGACAGATCGAAACCCTGGTGGCCCAACTGGCACATGATTTCGCGGTAGTCCGCGCCTACCAGGGCGGAATACCGCTCCAGCACCGCTTCATCTTCGAGGCTGCCCGTTACGAGCTGATCCGCCTGTATACCCTCGGCCTTACCGGCTTCGATACGCCGGGGTCGGGCAATGCCCTGCCGGAGGCCGTCGCCGCCCTGCAGGGCGTTGCCCAGGCTCTAAACGCTTACCTGCCGCTGATAGAGGAACAGGATCCGGCCCTGGCCCGCCAACTGCAAACCGCCCTGCCGCAAGCCGTGGGCTATCTGCGGGATAACCGGGATTTCGACAGTTTCGACCGCCTGTATTTCCTCAAAAAATTCCTTGACCCGTTGCTGGGCCTGACGTTGAAGGCCCAGCAGGCACTCCAGGTAGAATTGCCGGAGGAGGCCAGCGGGTTGCCGCAATCTGTCAACTACCAGGCCGGCAGCCTGTTCGACAACGACTTTCTCAACGTCCATTATTTCGCCAACCACAGCCCCGCCGAACTCGACAAAAAACGCGTGGCCCTGGGGCGCCTCCTCTTCTTTGACCCCATCCTGTCGGCCAACAACCAGCGGTCGTGTGCTTCCTGCCACCAGCCCGGCCGGGCCTTCACCGACGGGATGGACAAAAGCCTGGCGCTGAACGGCGAAGGCAAGATTCAGCGCAACGCCCCCACCCTGATCAACGCCATCTATTCCGAGCGCTTTTTCTACGACCTGCGCGAACCGAACCTGGAACGGCAGGTCAAGCATGTGGTGCTCGACCACAAAGAATTCGGGACGGACTTTCTCGCCATCATCGACAAGCTGAACCAGAGCAGCGAATACCGGGCTTTATTCGCCGAAGCCTATAGCGACAATCCCCGGTACCAATTGTCGAAGTGGTCCGTTTCGGACGCCCTGGCCTGTTATGTGGCCAGCCTGCGTTCTTTCAACAGCCCGTTCGACCGGTACGCCCGGGGCGAAACGGAAAACCTGAGCCCCCAGGCGGCCCAGGGGTTCAACCTCTTCATGGGCAAGGCCAGCTGCGGCACCTGCCACTTTGCCCCGGCCTTCAACGGCACCGTACCCCCGTATTACCAGGAATCGGAATCGGAAGTGCTGGGCGTGCCCGCCGATAAGGATGAGGAGAACCCAAAGCTGGACGCCGACCCGGGCCGCATTGCCAGCGCCCGCCCGCAGGACGAGGCGCCCTTCTACGCCCATTCCTTCAAGACGGTGACCGTCCGCAATGCCGCCCTCACTGCCCCTTATATGCACAATGGCGCCTACAGCAGCCTGGAGGAAGTCGTTGATTTTTACAACAAGGGCGGCGGCCTGGGCCTGGGCCTGGATGTGCCCTATCAGACCCTGCCCGATACGCCCCTGAACCTCGATGAGGGGGAAGTCGACGCCCTGGTTGCCTTTATGGAAAGTTTGACGGATACCGCCGGCCTGACAGCTGTGCCGGAGCGCTTGCCGGCGTTTGAAGATAAACCCGAGTGGAACGAGCGGAAGGTGGGGGGAATGTATTAGTGTATGTGTACTACTTGTTTGTAAAAGTTTGCTCAAAAAACAAAGATTTCAGTTCAGGAGCATGTTTGGCCCATGCACTCATGCACATCCCTCACTTCCTCAGCACCTTCGCGTCCTTCGAGAAGCGTTTCTGCACATCTTTCAGGGCAGCCTGGATTTCTGATTCGTCGGTGTAGGTTTTCTGGATGCCGACGCGGGTGAGGTTGCCTTCGGGTTCGGTGAAGGGTTCGTATCCGGCCTGATAGATGCGTTGGATGAGGCGTTGTACGTTCTTTTCGTTGCCGAATACGCCGATGCCGATGACGAAAAAGCGCTGGCCCGGCGCGGCGGTAGCGCCCTCGGTGTCCAGTTCTTCCTCATCGGCGGCGGGCGTTTCTTCTTCGGTGCCGGACAAGCTGCCTTCAGCCAGTGAGCCGTCGGTGTCGGCGGTACTGCTTCCGGTTTGGGAAGGGCTGACGTTGACCCGGGAGGTAGGCAGGCGCCGGGCGTTCGCGTCGCTGCCGGCGGGTTTGAAGAAAAACAGGAAATAGGTGGCGATGAGGACGATGATAGCAGCAAAGCTGATGGCGATAGCCAGGCCGTGGTTCAGGCGGCGGCTGGGAGGAGGGGCGGTGCCGCCGACGGCTGCCTGCGGCTGCCCGTTGGCCGGCCGGACGCTGCTGCCGGGCGCTGTGCGCCGGGCAATGGGATAGAAGCGGACCGTCGGCAGGCCATAGGCGTCCAGGTTGAAATTAGTGGTGTCGGCGAGGAACTGGAGGTTGTGTTCGTAATCCTTATACAGCCGGCCCACTTTGGGGAAAACGACGATCTCCCGCCGGCCGATGGCCTCTTTTACCTCTTTGACGTAATTTTCTACCAGTTCGTTGGCATCCGTCAGGCTGATGTTCAGTTTCTCCTGGAGGTGCTGCGCCAGCAGGCCGTCGTCCGCCACCAGGTTGCTGTTGAAGTTGAGCCCTTTGGATGGGGGGTGAAGCTCGCCCTGCACCTGGTCGGCCGTGGCGGCTTTATAGCTGGATACGAAGCCGCCCAGCCCTGGAATATTCACCGAATTGTATTCGTATAATAAATCTGCAATGTGTGAACCTATGTCGATTTGCATGGCTGCTGTTTTTTGGGCCGGCCTCTTTTTGGGCCTGCGATTTTCACAACGGAAAAGAAAGCCTGAAAATTTGGCATGCACTGCCCAATTTAAGCCTTTTTCGCAAAAACTACAATAAGGAAAGCCTCTCTGCCCTATTGGCACCGCTTCCCCATCCAGCCAACTGCTTCTACTTTCTCCATTCCAGGCCATTCACCTTTTGCCCTACCCGGTAGCCCAGGCGCAGCCCGGCTCATGCATCCATTCGGAAATGTACGCCGGGCGGTATCGGCTCTGCTTCCGGCACCGGTTGGTTAATACCAGTACGCGAATCCTTCAAATTCCCTACCTTTGTCAACCGTAAACGCCGGTCGCGTGTTGGTAGTCCAATAACCATTGATTGCCGCCTGGCCTGCGCGGCAAAATAACGAATAACCCTCAGCCATGTCCATCCACGATATCCTCCGACAACGCATCATGGTCATCGACGGCGCCATGGGCACTATGATCCAGCAGTACCGGCTCGACGAAGCGGGCTACCGCGGAGAGCGGTTCGCCGGCTGGCACACCGACGTCAAAGGCAACAACGACCTGCTGTCCCTTACCCAGCCCCGGGTTGTCGAAGCCATCCACCGGGCCTACCTGGAAGCCGGGGCAGACATCATCGAGACCAATACCTTCAATGCCACCCGCATCTCCCTGGCCGATTATGAGATGCAGGAACTGGCCTACGAGATCAACCTGGAAGCGGCAAAGATCGCCCGGAGGGCTGCCGATGAGCATACCGCCAAAACACCGGGCAAGCCCCGGTTCGTCGCCGGCGCCCTGGGGCCGACCAACAAGACGGCCTCTATCTCGCCGGACGTCAACAACCCGGGCCTGCGGGGCGTCACCTTCGACGAGCTGCGCGACGCCTACTACGAGCAGGCCAAAGGGCTGGTCGACGGCGGCGCCGACATCCTGCTGGTGGAGACCATCTTCGACACCCTCAACGCCAAAGCCGCCCTCTTTGCCATCGACCTGCTCTTTGAGGAATACGGCCGCCGCCTGCCCGTTATGGTCTCCGGCACCATCACCGACGCCAGCGGGCGGACCCTCTCGGGGCAGACCGTGGAGGCTTTCTGGATTTCCATCAGCCACATGCCGTTGCTCAGCGTCGGCCTCAACTGTGCCCTCGGCGCCAAAGAGATGAGGCCCCACCTGGAGGACCTCTCCGCCATCGCCGATTGTTTCGTCAGCGCCTATCCCAATGCCGGCCTGCCCAACGAGTTCGGCGAATACGACCAGGCGGCCGAAGAGATGCGCGATTACATCCGCGAGTTTGCTTCCAGCGGCTTCGTCAACATCATCGGCGGCTGCTGCGGCACCACGCCGGACCATATCCGCCTCATGGCCGAAGCCGTCAAAGGGCTGCCGCCCCGCCGCATTCCGGAGCTGCCCCACTACGCCAAACTCAGCGGCCTGGAGCCACTCGTCATCCGTCCCGACACCAACTTTGTCAACGTGGGAGAGCGGACTAACGTCACCGGCTCGCGCCAGTTTGCCCGCCTCATCAAATCAGGTGACTACCAGGAGGCCCTCTCCGTGGCCCGGCACCAGGTGGAGGGCGGCGCCCAGGTCATCGACGTGAATATGGACGAAGGGATGCTCGACTCGGAACAGGCCATGGCCGATTTCCTGCACCTCGTCATGTCGGAACCCGACATTGCCAAACTGCCCATCATGATCGACTCGTCGAAGTTCTCGGTCATCGAGGCCGGCCTCAAGTGCGTACAGGGCAAGTGCGTCGTCAATTCCATCTCCATGAAGGAAGGGGAGGAGGAGTTCATCCGCCAGGCCAAACTGGTGCGCCGCTACGGCGCCGCCGCCATCGTGATGGCCTTCGACGAGCAGGGCCAGGCCGACACCATCGAACGCAAGGTCAGCATCTGCGAGCGCGCCTACAAGATCCTCACCCAAAAGGTGGGCTACAAGCCGCAGGACATCATCTTCGACCCCAACATCTTCGCCGTGGCCACCGGCATCGAAGAACACAACGAATACGCCGTCAACTTTATCGAGGCCACCCGCCAGATCAAGCAACGCTGTCCCGGCGCCATGATCAGCGGCGGGGTGAGCAACATCAGCTTCTCCTTCCGCGGCAACGACGTCGTGCGCGAGGCCATGCACTCGGCCTTCCTCTACCACGCCATACAGGCTGGGATGGACATGGGCATCGTCAACGCCGGCATGATCGAGGTCTACGAGGAAATCCCCAAAGACCTGCTGGAGCGCGTCGAAGACGTGCTCTTCAACCGCCGCCCCGACGCCACCGAACGCCTGACCGACTACGCCGGGCAGGTCAGGGGCGACGGCGGCCGCACCGTCCAGAAAGACCTTGCCTGGCGCGAATGGCCCCTGGAGAAGCGCCTGGAGCACGCCCTGGTGCGCGGCATTACCGATTTTATCGAAGAAGACACCGAGGAGGCGCGGCAAAAACTCCCTGCCCCCCTCAACGTCATCGAGGGCCCGCTGATGGACGGCATGAATGTGGTGGGCGACCTGTTCGGCGCCGGCAAGATGTTCCTCCCCCAGGTGGTCAAGAGCGCCCGTGTGATGAAAAAGGCGGTGGCCTACCTGACGCCCTTCATCGAAGCCGAGAAGGCCAGGACGGGCGCGGGGAACAACAGCAAGGGCAGGATCCTGCTGGCCACCGTCAAGGGCGACGTGCACGACATCGGCAAGAACATCGTCGGCGTGGTGCTCGGCTGCAACAACTTCGATATCATTGACATGGGCGTCATGGTGCCCGCCGACAAAATCCTCGCCCGTGCCCGCGAGGAGGGTGCCGACATCATCGGCCTGAGCGGCCTGATCACGCCCTCCCTCGACGAGATGGTGCATGTGGCACGGGAGATGGAGCGGCAGGGCTTCGCCATCCCCCTGCTGATCGGCGGCGCTACCACTTCCAAGACCCACACGGCCGTCAAGGTGGAGCCCCACTATTCCGGCCCGGTGGTGCACGTGCTGGACGCCTCCCGTGCCGTCGGCGTAGCCAGCAACCTGCTCAGCGAAGACGAGAACCTGCGCAATAACTTTGTACTGGATGTAAAAAAAGACTACGAGCGTGTGCGCGAGCAGCGCGGCAACCGCCAGTCTGCCAAAAAATACATCTCCCTCGAACAGGCCCGCGCCAACAAGCTGCGGCCCGGCTGGGCCGGCTACCAGCCGCCCCGCCCTTGCTTCCAGGGTATTAAGGTGTTCGACAGCTACTCCATCGAAGAGTTGGCCGAATATATCGACTGGACGCCCTTCTTCAGCAGCTGGCAGCTCGCCGGCAAGTTCCCTGCCATCCTGGAAGACGAGGTGGTGGGCACCGAGGCCCAAAAGCTCTACAACGACGCCCGCAGTATGCTCCGCCGCGTCATCGACGAGGGTTGGCTGCAGGCGAAAGCCGTCTTCGGCCTCTTCCCCGCCAATACGGTGAACGACGATGACATTGAGGTGTACGCGGATGAGGAGCGGACTGAGGTGAAGGCAGTGCTGCGGATGCTGCGGCAGCAGCGGCAGAAGGCGCCGGGGTTGCCCAACCTGTCACTGGCGGATTTTGTGAGGCCCAGGCAAGCCCCCCCTAGCCCCCCCGAGGGGGGGGGATTGGGGAGTGAAGGGCTTGGGGGCACAGTGCCGCAAGACTCTTCCCCCCCCCTTCGGGGGGGATGGGGGGGGCTGGACTACATCGGCGCTTTCGCCGTGACCGCCGGCATCGGCATCGAAGAACACATCAAACGCTTCGAAGCCAGCCACGACGACTATCACGCCATCCTGCTCAAGGCCCTGGCCGACCGCCTGGCCGAAGCCTTCGCCGAGCGCCTGCACCAACGCGTGCGCCGGGAGTTCTGGGGTTACGCCCACGACGAAAACCTGGACAACGACGCTCTCATCGCCGAGAAATACCAGGGCATCCGCCCTGCTCCCGGCTACCCGGCCTGCCCGGAACATACCGAAAAGGGCACCCTTTGGAAGCTGCTGGACGTCGAAAAGAACACCGGCATGAAACTGACCGAAAGCTACGCCATGTACCCGGCGGCCTCGGTCAGCGGCTGGTACTTCAGCCACCCGGAATCGAAATACTTTGGGCTGGGCGATATCGGCCGGGACCAGGTGGAGGACTACGCCCGGAGGAAGGGCATGAGCGTGGAGGAGGTGGAGCGGTGGCTGGCGCCGGTGTTGAATTATTAGCGTGAGTTGCTGCGTTAAGTGAAATTTAAGTTTTTCATCTGGTTTTTAGAAGTTAAATGTTTATGTTATCTTACTAAAGGAAACCACAAGGGTCGGCGGTTGTGTTTCATAATTGCCTGTCAAACAATAAGGTGTGGGTGTTGAATTCATGTTGCTCCAACACGCCTGTACACCAATGCTCCGCCGGAAGGCTTTTGGGGATCCTCGTTTATGCTTTACGTTAAATAGGTTTCTTAAAAGCTGGGTTAATGACAACTGGGATAAGAAGTAATATTTTCCTGTCGTTCGTTTGCATGTGCTTATGCTTTTTCAGCCATGCACAGATCATTTTTACGGAAATCAACTTCAATCCAACTTGCCCTTTCGACGATTGTGAGTATGTAGAAATAAAAAACAACGGCAGCAACACAATAGATATTTCTGGATGGCAAATAGTGGACAATGCGAGTACGCCCAATGTATTCACTTTTCCTGCCACTACCATTATCAGTCCGGGAGAGTATATCGTGATAGCTGATGATGATTTAGCTTTCAATGCAGCATATCCAGGCGTCATAAACCAGGTGCAGGTGTTTTTCGGAGTTCCCCCTTTGAATAACAGTCCCGGCGATGTATTACAACTTCTGGATGATGGGGGAGGAGTTCAGGCTTCGGCATCCTACCTGGGTAACGGACCGGGTAATGGTGACGGGAATTCCCTGAATCTGGAGTCGGAATCACCGACAGGTGAACCCCCGTCACCAGGAAATATTCAAGGTTCTCTCCCTATCAAGCTTATTTCCTTTTCGGCAGCAGAAAAAATTATGTCCATCCACCTCTCCTGGCGCACCGCCACCGAACAAAACAACGACTACATGGCCGTCGAGCGCTCCGCCGACGGCGCCAAATTCACCGAGCTGGGCCGGGTGAAGGGCGCGGGCACCACCCACGAGCCCCAGGAATACACCTTCATT
>JAGFJD010000457.1 GCA_024102975.1 Phaeodactylibacter sp.
GGGTGATGCCCAGATAGTCAAATTTCCCGACGCCTGCAAACCATTCGGAGTGCATGGCGCCCACCTGGAGGCTTTCCGAATCAGCGAGGTTGGCCAGGCCTGCCGGGTTCCAGACGCCGGCGGTGACATCCTCCGTGCTGGCAATGACGGCGTTGCCCAGCGCCTGCGCCCGAGCGCCTACGCCGATGGAGAGGAACTCGTTGCTGTACTTCTGAGCCAAAAGGGGCAGGCCGGCCCAACCTGTTATCCATATCAAAATGAGGAAGCGTAGTGATCTCTTCATGCTTTGTCCTGATTTAAACTGCCGGGAGGAAAGCCCCGCTTTCCTGCTTCAGCAATCATAACGCAAGTATAGCATTTTAAGTGTAAGGGGTGGGGCATGACGGGCATTTTTGTCTGCCCTGCGCTTATTATGGTGCAATTCTATCCTACAACTGCCAGTATGATAAATATCCCTATAAGTTAAAAACATTGTAGCGATTGTAAAATCTCTCGGCTTTTCCTAACTTGCTGATGCCTGATCGTAATCAAGCCAATTTATTATAGGATCGTTTCTTTTCTCTTATTGGCACAGATGGTTTCATCTATGCTTAAAGAGAGCGTTGCATTGTGTCCTTCCGCTTGTATAGTATTTCAATACTCAACCAAAACCCTATTGCTATGAAAAAACAAATCGTTTCTTGCCTTCTCCACTATTGCTACTTCGTTAATGCTATCCGCTTTGCCAGGTTTTTCTCATTCGGCTAAAGGCATGGATTCCTTCTGCAACGCGAGCTTCAGCGACCAGTACGCCCTTGGCTCAGTTTGCGAGATTACCGGCATCACCACCTCAAACTTTACTGACTGCGACAGCCAAGAGACAATGGACTGGCTGGACGATACCTTTACCGCCGATGTCACTGTTGAATTCACAGACATACCAGCTACAGGAGACCTTATCTTAATATGAAAACTATTTAAGGCTGACGTTGGAGGAAAACTATATGGGAGGCGTAAGTTCTTATTTAGACACTGCCGCTGGCCCTCCTGGCTTGGGCATACAAATACTCGGCGAAATATTCCATGCTTTGTCCGTTGACCATACTTCCCCAGTGCAAGCTCATTGGGGCCATGACCTAAATAATAATGATGGATGTGAAGATACCCCATGGGAATCAGCACTCAACCGCTTAGGGATTGCGCAATAATAAGTTACACAGAATAGACGAAGTTCCCGTCTATGCAGCCGGGTAAAATTTTGTGCGCTAACAAGGCGAAAAACGCAGACATAGCGGGGCTACGGCGAGGCTTTTCAACGCAGTTAGCGCGCAAAAGAACGAGTCTAAATGGGTAATTTATTTTTGCGCAATCCCTTAGGATGTAATTATAATGAAAAAAGATGTGCCCTTACAGCGTGCCAAATAGGGCGCATGCACCAGTTGCTTGCTGAGCTTCAGCCTGCCTACGAGCGCTTTCCCGACGGCAGCGGCGGTTATTCCATGACTCCAAACCTCTGCGACATTACCGAACCGGACATCATCGTGCCGGACGGCGCAGACATCACCTGGAGCGGGCCGCGTAATCTCAGAACCAATGTCATCATCGAATCAGGCGGAAAGTTGACCATAACCTGCGACATTGGCATGCCAAACGATGCCGGCTTCACCGTTGAACCGGGCGGCAGGCTCACAATTGACGGCGCTAAGATTTACAATAATTGCGACGGGGAATACTGGAGAGGGATTGACGTCGAAGGGACCGCCCAGGCGCAATTCCCCTTTGCTGGCCAACGGCCAGGGCTTCCTGAAGCTAAACGAGGGCTCGGCGCTGGAGCGGGCAGCGTTTCCCATACAGGTAAAACAGGGCGGCTTAGTAATTGCCACATGTACGGATTTCATCAATTGCGGGCAGGCCGCTTTCTACGATTACGAACGGAACAGCCTCAGCCAATTTGGGAATTGCAACTTTACGCGGGACAGCAGTTTTATCGGCTATGGGGATTGGCCCAGCCAAATATTCCTCCGAAGCGCGAACGGCATCACCGTGTCCGAGTGCTCGTTCCGTACCATAAACGCCGGCGGCAACGCCGACAACGGGATGGCCATCGAGGCTTACAACTCGAGCTTCACGGCCAGGAAGTCGGACATAGAAGGCTACCGGGTGGGCATTTGGGGCTATTCGTGGATGAAAGATCCCACCAGCAAGTTTACCGTCAAGCAATGCACGCTAACCGACAACCGGGTGGGCATCGCAAGCTGGGCCAACAACAACATCGTCATAGAAGACAACGTCATACAAGGCATCGGCAACCACAACCAGCCAGGCGGCCAACGGGGGCTGGCGCTAAGAGATTGTACGGGCTTCACGGTAGAAGGCAACACGTTTTCCGGCACGGGCGGCGGGCTGGAAAACCCCAACCTCATTGGGATATGGGCGGTTAATACCGGCTCGGAGTCCAATCAGATCAGGAACAATAATTTCGAGAAATTGTATGCCGCCAACCAGGCGGAAGGGAATAATACCGGAACACTTGTTACTGACGGGCTTCAATATTTCTGCAACACCAACATTGACGAAAACGGGTTTGACTTCCTTGTTTTTGACGTTGGGATAGCTAACAACCAGGGAAGCGAAGAAGGCGCTACTAAAAATGTCTTCTCTCATTTTAATGCTTCTCTTGGCGATTTCAACAACCAAAGCCTCGGGGCTATTAATTATTTCCATACCGATGCCCAGGAAGAAACTCCTTTACCAGGGTATTATTTTCATATTGAGCCAATTCCAGCCATTGATACCGTAGGCTGTTCTGATTCCGGCGGCGGCCACGATACCGTGCTGACGCAAGAGGAAGAAGAAGCAATTATCCATAAGCATGATGAAGCACAACATACCTATGATTCCTTGCTGGCAACCTATAGCAGCTTGCTTAACGGAGGAATGCCCGAGCAAACCCTGGCTGCCGAAGTTGAAGCCGCTACCTCGGGAGAAGCAGGGCAACTGGCCGAGGACCTTTTGAATTATTCTCCTTACCTTACCACAAAAGTATTGGAAGAAGTTGCCAGGCGAAGCGATATTTTTTCCGGCAACGATTTAGAGGATATTCTAGCCGCTAACCCCGACGAGCTCCGGGCGCCCGGCTTTCAGGCTTTCCTTTATGCGGAGCTGGATGAAGAGCTGGTAGACGGCATCCTCGAACAGCAGGGGGGAATAACCGAGCGAACCACGATGGAGGCTGAAATGACAGAGCACAGGAGGGTGATGCACCAATCTGCCAACCGCATACTAAAGAGCGAGTTGGCGGACACCACCGGGTTCGACCTGGAAAAATACCGCCTCTGGCTCTCAAACAAAGCAAGCCTGGAAGCGGAGTACGAGATTGTGGGTACTTATATCATGGAGGGAGATTATACAAAAGCAAGAGAAACCCGAGACAAAATACCTGTCAATTTTACCTTGACGGAAGAAGCCCTGACGGAGCATGCTTATTACTACAACCTGAGCGAAATCGCGATTGGGGCGCTGGAAAACAGCGTGCATTATTCGGAGCTGAGCGCATCGGAAGTATTGCAGGTGCAGGCTGTGGCTGACAGCAGCGCCGGGCCGGCGGGCACCATGGCGCAGGGGCTGCTCAACGTTTTTTATGGCTATCAATATGAGTTTACGCCCAAAATACCCCAGGGAGGGCACCAAAGGCCTGCGGCGCCCTCTGGCCCTGGAAACAACGGCAAACCCGCTGGCGCCTACCAGCCTTTGACGGCAATGCCCAACCCTGCCAGGGATGCGGTTGCCTTCTATTACAATTTGAGAGAGGAAACGGCCGCAGCGGTATTGCGGGTTTACGACATCAACGGGCAATTGGCCAAAACCTTTGAGTTGGAAGGCCCAAAAGGCCACCTCAGTTGGGATGCCAGCGGTTTCGCCCATGGCGTGTATTACTGCAAGATCGAGCAACAGGGCAAAGCTTACCCTGCCTTGAAGCTGGTTTTGATGAAATAATGCAGCCTTTTACGTAACTTAGTACGGTTGGCAAATCGAGTGTTTGCCAGCCGTACAACCTCCTGTTCACCATGAAAAAATCCGCTTTCTTCCTATTGTGGCTTTGCCTGATAGCCCCCGCTTATGGGCAAACCACCTTTAACCGCCAGTTGAACCTGGATTTCCCCTTCAAGGTGTTGACCAGTGTATTGCCCACCGATAGCTGTTACTATGCCACCGGCATTGTGACAGACACTACAGGGGGTACTTACAAAATTGGCAACATCTTCGTCAAATTCAACCTGGAAGGAGAGGCAGAATACCTGAAATTATTGGCTGCTCCTGGGAAGTTTTATGAAACCTGGTTCGGCGATTTGATAAAGACAGGCGACGGGGGATTTGTCGATATTGGCCTGGCAAAAGATTCCACGGTCAAAGGTTTAATACTGAAATACAACAGCGTGGGGGACACGCTGTTTACCAGGGAGTTTTTTAACCCCTATTATCCGAATACGTCTTTTCTTTTTACCGCAGATATAAAGATCAGCCCGGAAGGGAATTTCCTGGTTTTATCTGGTATAAATGCCATCCTGGCAGGCGCACACAATGGCGATATTTACCTGTTGAAATTCGACTCGCTGGGAAACCTCCTGCAAACCTTCACTTATGGAGGGACACAAACCGAAATTCCTATGAGTATGCTGCTGGAAACAGATGGAGGGGTCATTATTGGCGCTAAAAAATCGAATACAGGGCAAGTGTCCCAAAACTTTGTCAGCCGTACTTATATTTTCAAGACAGACAGCCTGGGGGAAGTGCAATGGGAATACCTCACCCCTCAAGGCCAGTTGTTTGACATGGCAAGAGACATGGTTCGGGCTCCAGATGGCGGGTTGATCATAGCTACCGGGAAGGGCATTGAACACCCCGTCAATAGCTCCTCAAGCCAGTTGCTCTGGTTTCCCTATTTTTTCAAATTAAATGCAGCAAACGAGTTTGAATGGGGAAAGGAATTTAGAGGGACACGCCAATCATACGGTTTCTCTGTAAAGAAAGCCGTTCCTGCTATGGATGGAAGCGGTTATGTAGGTATTAGTCAAATAGGGGAAGACGTCTCGATAGGGGAGGAGGTTCTAGGCAGTTGGATCATCAAAGTTTCGCCGCAGGGAGACAGCCTGTGGGCAAGGTATTATTCCGTATTTGACGACATACAGAGCCAGCCTCACCCATACGACTTAAAAAACACCCCGGATGGCGGTTATGTGGTTGTGGGGCAAACCCACCCCCAGTTGCCTACTGGCGAAATCCAAAGAGCCTGGATGTTGAAAGTAGACGAGCATGGCTGCCTCATCCCCGGCTGCCACCTCCTGAATGACGCAGAAGAGTTGGAAAGTGGGCAAGCAGAGCTGGCCATTTACCCCAACCCGACCCGGGATTTCCTGAATTTTCAGCTAAGAGGCGCTGTGCCGTGGCTAGGCGGGCAATTCCGCATCGTGGATATGACAGGGAAAATAGTAAAAACCTTCCAGGCCGGCAACCTGGCTGACACTTATATGGTATCCGTATGGGGTTGGCCGGAAGGGGTGTATTTTTTGCAGTACCTTGAAGAGGGCAAGGTTATCTGTTCTGGAAAAGTGATTGTCAAACAAACTTCCAAAAAATGAAGCCGATAAAACTTTTAATGCCTATAGTATGTGCTTTATTGCCTCTTGCTGCAATGGCCCAACCGGGTGCCTTGGACGATGAATTTGGCTCGGGCGGAATTGTAAGTTCAACATTGGGGCCGGGCAACAACTTTTTAAAAGCTATGGCCCTTCAGCTCGATGGGAAAATTGTCGTTGCCGGCCGTACAGGGCCCGATGCCATTTTAGCCCGCTTCAACTCTGATGGCAGCCTGGATCCTAGTTTTGGGGAAGAAGGGAAAGTATTCTCAAATTTTGGGTTTGACTTTAATACCATAGAGGCTATGGCGCTTCAGCCCGACGGGAAATTTGTCGCCATCATCCGTGGGGGCACCAACCTCAGCGATGCTGCGGAAATAATAGTAGCACGATATGGCACCGATGGCATTCTTGACGAAACTTTTGGCGAAAACGGGATCGTTACTGTAGAAACAGGGTTTCCAGTTGAAGTTGGCAGGGCTGTTGTACTTAGGCCGAATGGAAAAATCATCGCTGCCATAAGGGTATCTAACTTTAGTGGTTATCAGCAGATGATGATCGCCCAGTTTCAACCAGATGGGCAACTGGACAGCAGTTTTGGCGACAACGGGCTTCAATTAGCCTCTTTTGGAGAAGGGCAAGATGCTGTTTGGGTTATGGCCTTACAACCTGATGAAAAAATTGTAGTAGGCGGTTCGCTGGGATGGCCTGGGTTGGGCCCTCCCGGATACGACTTTGCAATAATGCGCCTCCATCCTGACGGTTCACTGGATCCTGGCTTTGGGACAGAAGGGGTTGTCATTACTCAAATTGCTCCTGAATCTAACACGCTCTCCTCCTTGGCGCTACAACCTGACGGCAAGATATTGGCCATTGGTAGCGTAAGCCAAGAAAAAATAGCCGTAGCCAGATACCGCACAGATGGTATGTTAGACCCTGGTTTTGGCACAGATGGGGTAGTGTCGACACAAATTCAAAACCTGAATACGACCGCATCGGCTTCTGTTTTACAACCCGATGGCAAAATTGTGGTGGGCGGAGGCGTTGATGACAATGAAATATTTAATATTAATAATTTTGCCTTGCTGAGGTATACGCCCGAAGGGCTGTTAGATGCTGAATTCGGTAATAATGGAGCAGTTATTACAGAGGTCAGTACGTCATCAAACAGCATTTCAGAACTGGCTATACAGCCCGACGGAAAAATAGTCGCCGGAGGCGGGGTTTTTGGAGCAAGGTTTGTCATTGCCCGCTATCTCTCCGGCCTGGAAGTAGCTACTTCCAGCCTTCCCATTCTCAAAGAAGCCGCCCTGGCCTATCCCAACCCAGCCAGGCAAACGGTTGCCTTGCGATATGCCCTTCCGGCGCCAGGCCGCATATCCATCCAACTGCTGGACATGAACGGGAGGCTCTTGAAAACCTTTGCCGAAAATGAGCGGCGAGGGCCGGGAGCGCAGGAAGAAAGCATCAACCTCCCGGTTGGCCTGTCTGCGGGCCAGTACATTTTGTTACTGTCTGGAGCTGGCGGCAAAACAGGGGTCAAAATAAACATTCAATCCAGATAGGTATAAGGCTGGGGTTGTTCGCCATGTCGTCTACAAAGGCGAATAGGCGCTCCCCCGCTACGCCGGGCAGTATCCGCGGGATTTCGGGCAAATGATGTTCCTGTCAAATCACAGCTTAACACAGAATATCCGGGTGTTCCAGGTAGCGAATATGCCAAAGCCTCCGATGATATTAGATGCCTGAGGGCGAGGCTGCCCGAATGTCTGTTCTAGCCCACTGTCCGGCTGATCCAGGCGGTCGACGTACTCATAAAATGAGTTGGAAGTGGTGCCGAACCTGAAATTTACGCTGTCTAACGGAATGCTCGAGTTGAGGGAAAGGGTAAAAGCCAGAATGGTTTCCTGCCCGTTGTAACAATCGTCTTTCCAAAAAACCCAGCCTTCATCATCGAGAATGCCACATTGGGACTTGTATTCTTCGTCCAGCCCGGTATAAATAAAACCAGCTTCAACACTCCCTTCCGCTTCGGACAAGGGAGCTGCAAGGTAAATATCAGGCTGTTTCACGTCATCTTTTATTTTAATAAAAAGGCCATAAACCAGCCCGAAATCCTCTTCCTGTGTTGTTAACCAGGCGCTGTCAACCTGAAGGGGCGGCGGCGGAATGGACAAGCCCATTGAAATAGCATCAGGATATCCAGTGGCAGAGACAGAAACCTTGAAAGTTTCCCCCTCTGCCAGGGTAGTGTCCAATGCGTAATGGCCCTTTCCGCGGTATGCGACGGGGCTTAAAGGCTGCCCATGTTTATTCAGCAACCAAACGACAGCATGGCTGACAATATCGTCATCCATCAGGGTG
>JAGFJD010000477.1 GCA_024102975.1 Phaeodactylibacter sp.
GTTGTTGCGGAAGTAGGAGTCGAAGGCCAGCACCAGTATTCGGGATTTGGTGAAGAAATCAGAGAAAGCCCTGCCCTGGCGCCAGGCCGGGCAATGGCAGGTTAGAACGTGTAGAAACGTCAAGTTAGGGATAATATCCGGGCGGGGCAAGTTTTTAACAGCCCGACATTGTCAATAAGCGGCCCGGATGCTGTTTCCCTATTTGCCGGAGATGCGTCAAATCTTTCTACAGCCTGGCTTTCTATTGCCCGGTATTCCCTTTATTTTGCAGGTGATTCTTCTATATAACCCGGGAAACAATACCGTTTATGAAACAATTTTCTCCACTCGCCCTGGCGATATGCCTGCTTTTTGCCCTTTCCTGTTCCGAACAACGGCCTCCCCAAACCGGCGGGGAAGCGTTTTTGTACGAACCCAACGACCATTTCGCCCTGAAGCGGGCCTACCCTGATAAAGCATTCGACTTTATGGCTTACGCCCGGGCGCTGGAAGAAGCACAGCGCTCCCTGGCTTTCCGGAGCAGCTTTCCGGGCTTTGAAGAAGAATGGATAGTGCGCGGCCCCGGCAACATCGGCGCTCGGGCCAATGCCGTCGCTTTCCACCCGCAGGACGAAAACATCATCTACGCCGGGTTCGCCCGCGGCGGTGTTTGGAAAACCACGGACGGCGGCCAAAATTGGATTCCCATTTTCGACGGCCAGATATTCCTCGCCATCGGAGATATCGAGATTGACCCTACCAACCCGGACGTGGTCTACGTGGGCACGGGCGACCCCAACATCACCGGCTACCCGGGCATCGGCAACGGGGTGTATAAAAGCACCGACGGCGGCCAGAACTGGCAGCATCTCGGCCTGGAAGAACAACGCATCATCTCTCATATCCGCATCAATCCGCTGAACCCGAATATCGTTTATGCTGCAGCAATGGGCCTGCCTTTTGAGCGCAACAACCAACGGGGCCTCTACCGCTCGCTTGACGGAGGCCAGAGCTGGGAACAGGTACTCTTCATCAGCAACCAGGCCGGGGTTATCGACCTGGCTATGCACCCGGCAAATCCCGACATACTCTATGCCGCCGGGTGGGACCGAGTGCGAAACAACCAGGAGTCGACCATCAGCGGGCCGGGTGCTAAAATATACAAAACGACAGATGGCGGCGACACCTGGACGCTGCTGCAGGGCGGCCTGCCCCAGGAAAACATCGGCCGGATCGGCCTGGCGATCGCCCCTTCCAATCCCGATATCGTCTATGCCCTCTACGTCGGCAACAACAGCCAGCTTTTCAACGTCTACCGCACCGATAACGGCGGCCAGAGCTGGGCGCCGGTTGTCAATTTCAACCCTCCCCAGGGGTTGGACGACGGCGTCCTGGGCGGGTTCGGCTGGTTCTTCGGCAAGGTGCGGGTCAACCCTGCTGACCCCAATGACTTCTTCGTCCTGGGCGTCGACCTCTGGCGCACCCGCGACGGCGGCCAGAGCTGGGAACAGGCCACGCCGCCCTGGTATTTCTACGAAGTGCATGCCGACAAGCACGACCTGATGTTTACGCCTTCCGGCGATATCCTGCTGGCGACCGACGGCGGCCTGTACCGCTCCGGAAACGACGGCCTGGATTGGGAAGACATCGAAAACATCCCTACCACTCAGTTCTACCGCGTGGCGTACAACCCGCACTTGCCGGACTTATACTATGGAGGCGCTCAGGACAACGGCACGACCGGCGGACCGTCCCTGGCCGAGGAATGGCCCCGGATTTATGGGGGCGACGGCTTTCAGGTCGCTTTCCGCCCGGACAGGCCGGAGGTGATGTACGCCGAAACGCAAAACGGCGGCATCGTCGCCTCTTTTGATGGCGGCTTCAGCTTCAACGACGCCACAGATGGCATCGACCCCGGCGACCGCCGGGATTGGGATATGCAGTATATTATCAGCCCTCATAACCCCGATGTGCTTTACACGGGAACCTTCCGGGCCTATCGCAGTACCTCTGGCGTCTTCCCTGACTGGGCGCCGATCAGCGGAGACCTGACCGACGGCGTCATCCTGCACCCCCGGTACCACGCAATTACCGCCATCGACGAATCCCCGGTAGTGGAAGGCTTGCTCTACGTGGGTACAGTCGACGCCAATGTCTGGCGTTCCGACAATGCCGGAGGGGGATGGGCAGACATAAAAACGGGCCTCCCCGAGCGCTACGTCACCTCGGTAAAAGCCTCTCCGGCTTTTGCCGACTGGGTTTACGTCACCCATTCCGGTTATAAAGACAATGAGTTCATCCCCCGCATCCACCGGTCCAAAGACTGGGGAGCGAATTGGGAAGATATTTCTGGCGACTTACCCGATCTGGCCATCAACGATGTGTACATTTTGCCCGGCCATCAGGATTCTGTCCTGTTCGTCGCGACCGACGGCGGCGTCTACGGAAGCATGGACAGCGGGCAAGGCTGGGAGCGGCTGGGCGTTAATATGCCCTATGTGCAGGCTTTTGACCTGGAATGGAATCAGGAAAGGAACGAATTGGTGGTGGGCACCTTTGCCCGTTCTATCCTGTCCTACCCGCTGGATTCCCTCTTTTCAATGCCCCAGGATACGACGCTCACTTCCGATCCGGCACCCTCCTTCGCCTCGGAAGGCTTTATCAAAGTGTATCCCTCTCCGGCTACGGATTGGGTTCGCGTTGGCTTCCAGAATATCGAGGCGGGCAGGGAATACAGCCTGGCTATCCTCAGCCAAAGCGGGCAGGTGGTAATGATGAAAAGGGGCAAGCAGCAGGGATATGTTGAAGAGCAGATGAATGTCTCCGCTTTGCCCGTGGGCATGTATGTGGCCAAGGTGAAAATGCGCCATACGGTGCGGACGGGGCGTTTCCTGAAGAAATGATTGAAGGAATGAAGGAATTGATTCCGGCATTCATTCCTTCATTCCATCATTCCCTCCCTCAATCCTCCTCCTCTTCCTCCCCGTACTGTTCCCGGCCGGAGCGGTCGATCACCAGGCTGCTGGCCTGCTGGACGCCCTGCAGGACAATGTCCAGCACATTGACATGGGCGGGGCGGGTAGCCATGAAGAAGATAGCTTCCGCCACATCAGAGGAGGACAGCGGTTTGAAACCATCGTATATTTTCGCTTTTTCTTCGTCGCCGTCGAAGCGGACGAGGGCGAACTCCGTTTCCTCGACGTGGGCCGGGCTGACCATGCTGACGCGCACGTTGTGCTGGTGCAGGTCCAGGCGCATGCTCCTGGTCAGCGCCTCCACGGCTGCTTTGGTAGCGCAGTATACGTTGCCGTTGGGATAGACATCTCTGCCTGCCGTAGAGCCCACGTTGATGATGTGGCCGCTGCGGCGGCGGACCATGCCCGGGGCGACCGCCCGGGTCATGTACAGCAACCCTTTCAGGTTGGTGTCTATCATCTCTTCCCAGTGGTCGAGGTTGCCTTCGTGGATGGGCGCCAGGCCTTTGGCCTTGCCGGCGTTATTGATCAGGATATCGACCTCCATGTCTTTGTCGCCGAGTTTTTCCATGACTTCTTTCACCGCGCCTTCGTCTCTGACGTCAAACGCTATGGCGAGGATATCGGCGCTGTAGGCTTCTTCGAGATCGCCCTTCAGTTCTTCCAGCCGTTTGGCGCGCCTGCCGGTGATGATGACGCGATAGCCGTTTTTGGCGAATATTTCGGCTGTCGCCTTGCCGATACCGGAGGTGGCGCCGGTAATCAGGACGGCCTGGTCTGCTTTGGGGGGCTCCGGCACGGCCTGTTCTTCCATCTCCTGGCGGAGGTTTTCGGCTTCTTCCTCGCGGGCGAGCAGCAGTTCTTCCAGGCGGTTGATGTTGGTTTTCAGCGCTTCGATCATATCGTGTTCGATGCTGCTGGAAACAGCCGCTGGCGCCGGTGCCGGCGTGGGCGCTTTTTCCTGGAAGGCGAGGTCGTTTTCCGGGGTGTGCAGTTCCGGGTTGATGGCGATGGCGCGGGCGTATGCCTGTTTGGCCTTTCCCCGGTCGCCCATCTGGTAATAAGCGAGGGCCAGGTCGTAGTTGGCGAAGGGGTGCTGCGGGTCGATCTTCAGGGTTTTCTTCAGCAGCTTGATGGCTTTCTTGGGTTTTCCCATGGCTTCGTTCAGCAGCAAAGCGTACTGGTAGCAGGCGTCCGCGTTGTTCTTGTCCTGCTGAATGGCCTTTTTCAGGTATTTGGAAGCCGCTTTCTGTTGGCCTTCGAAGTGGGCTGCCAGGATCATCCCGAGGCGGTAACTGGCATTGGGATATTCCGGATTTACTTCGATTAACTGCCGGTAATGCTTCCGGGCAGACTCGAAATCTTCCAGCAACTCATTGAGTTCGCCCATCAGGAAAAGGGCCGGCTCATTATCGGGTTCTGCTTCGACGACCGGCCCCAGAGCTTTCCGGGCAGCCTGGTAATCCCGGCCTCGTTGTGCCAGCATCAGGGCCTGGTGGTATCGCAGGTAGTGGTTTTCGGGGTTTTCTTCCACGGCCTGCGCCAGAAATGCCAGGCCTTCCTGAACCTGGCCCGTATTGAAGTATTCCATGGCCTCTTCGAGCAGGACGGCAGCCTGGTCTTCTTCGGGTTCTTCCTCCTCTTCCTCTTCCTCTTCCTCTTCTTCTTCGGCGATGGCATCATCCTCGTCGTCGTCCGGATAGAAGGCTTCCCGCGCGTTTTCATCTTCTTCTTCGGCGGGTTCCGGCTCTTCCGCTTCGGCTGCCGGGGTTTCCCGCCCAATTTGATCGATGCTCCACTCAATGGCTTCGGCCACCTCTTCATTAACCGGCTCTGTTTCTGCCGGATTTTCTTCTTCCGGTTCTTCTGCTGCCGGCTGCCGCCCCTCAAGCAGGTCCATGCCCGGAATGTCCGCCAGATCCGCTTCCGGTTGTTCTTCCGGTTGTTTGATGGGTTCTTCTTCCACTGCCTTCCGTTCCTCCGGCTGGCCCATGCCTGTGATGCCCGCCAGGCCCGCTTCTGTTTGTTCTTCCGGTTTTTCGGCCTGTTCCGGCTGCGGGGCGGGCTTTTCGGTTTCCTCTTCGGCCATGGGCGCTTCTGCCGGCGGCGCCGGCGGTTCTTTGGCGAGCATAGCGGGCGCTTTAGATTTGAAGCGGCTCCATCCCTCGCTGTCCTGGTTGAACTGGAAGAATTTTTCGAAGTGGTTGGCCAGCAGTTCTTCGTGGGTCAGGTAATTCATTCCCCGCAGGACGCGGAGGAATTCTCCGGCCTCGCTGGAGATTTCGCGCATGATCTTGAGGTGGGCGTTGAACGCGTCTTCGTCGAAGTCCTTCATCTGCCGTTTCTGGCGGCGCAGGTCGAGGTACTGGTCCTGCCAGTAGTTGATGTATTGAATGATGTCGCTGACGCGCTCGAAGTCCGTCTGTATTTTGATCGTTTTCCCGGACTCTTCGTCTTTGGCAACGCCTTCGATGACTACGGGAAGGATCAGGCTTCGTTTTTCCTGAAGCAGTTTGAGGCCGCGGTGCATGCATTGGGCGGCTTTGAGATAATTGTCGCTTATGATCAGCAGGATGCGGCTGGGCTGGCTGAGCAACTGGTCGGCAAGCGGAGGCATGGCGGTGGATTTGGTGCCGGCAAAGTGTTGGAATTGATAGCCTGCCAGGTTTAGTTGTTGCTCGATCTGTTTTACTGTAGGTTCATTATCAGCACAGTAGGCAACAGCAATGTTTTTTGCGTTCATGATTTCAAATTGATTTCTGGTTCACAGTTTTTCAGGTTCTTGAAGAAGTTGGTTGATATCAGGACGTAAACTTTCATCCGATAAAGATATGGTTTTGCCCTTGGGGTTTTCAAAAGAAAACCGGATTCCTTCGTATCCTTCCTTGATATAAGACAGCCCGTTGGAGTCCGGAAGCTCAAACCCCGGGTTTCTCTTTGCCGTCCAGAGCGTTTTGTAGTGTTTGCCCGACCGGAAAGACCCGAACAAAGTGCTGTCCGGCTGGATTTTCGCTTCGAACAGGAAAGCGTGCGCGCCGTCAAAGCAGCTGAGGTAAAGCTTGTCCGCCTGGACCGTGCCTTCCAGGAAGCGGTAATCCCCGGCCTCGGTGAGGAAGGTGCCGGTGAGGTAGTTGCCGTCCTGTTTGAATTCCCCAACCCCTTTGAACGGTTTTTCGCCTTCGACCCCGAAGGTAGCTTCCCAACGCCCGCTCACGTCCATGGCCGGCGTTTTGCGCAGGGTAGTGAACCGGTGTGCCTGCCCCTGGTAAGCCTTGAAAGGAATGCGGTAGTTTTCCCGGTCGTTCACGACCCATTCGCCTTCCATCACGTCTTCTTCGAAAATGGCGCGGATATAGGAGTCGTTGGCCGGCAGGTTGATCACTACCGTATCTTTGGCGGTGGACCGGTCGCGCCCGATCGTGATGTTTTCCACCTTGATCCGTTCTTCCCCGTTGATGATCTCCAGGAAAAAACTTTGTTCGTCCTTATATTTTACCTCGAAGTTGAAGGGCAATTCGCCCTGCGTGACTTCTTCGAACTCCAGGTTCATCAACTGCGGCAACGGCTTGCCTTCCGGGTTGGCGGCCAGCGCCCGGGGTTCCAGCTCCAGAACAGCCCTCCAGGGGCCGGGGGGCAGGCCTGTGAAAGGGTTCTCGACGACGAGGCAGGATGTCCATCCTGTAATAAAAACCAGCGCAAGTACAAAAAGGGATAAAGCGTGCCTGTTCATCACTTCAATTTACTGAAAAATTTCTCAAAAGGTACATTGAGTTAACCCCAAATGTTACCCTTTGTTGTTTCCGGGCGCCGGAATCCGTTGGCCCTATCCTGACTTTTCCCCTGTAAAGTAGTCGTCTTTGTATTTGAACAGCACATTAAAGGTGGTCAGGCTGCCGTAAATCCGGGTAATGTATTGTTGCAGGTTGATTTTTTCCTCATCGCTGAGGTTGGAACTGTTGATCCGTTGTTCCATCACCCGCAGCCGGTCTCTTACCATAACGATTTTGTGGAAAAAGGTTTCAATCGGCACTTCTTTTTCTTTCAGGCCCTCTTCCCCCGGCCGGAGGATCATCACCCCGCCGTCCCAGCGGTCGCCCAGCGGCACTTCCTCGGTGATGTCGGAAAAGGCCCGCAGCACTTTGATCATCGATTTCTCGATCTCATTGAAGGAGATGCCCTCTTCGGGCGGAATGGCTTCTACGATCTCCCACTTCTCATAATCTTTACCGACCTGCTTGATCCCGTAAAGCATGAAACATACGTCGTAGGCTGCCCGGTGCAGCCGGATGACGGCCCCGTCCCCATAAGCCGGATGCCGGACGCGGGAGCCGATGCCGAGGATTTGTTTTTCGCTCATGTCTGGTTATAAGGTTTAGTTGTTATACTGACGCACGGCAGGTTTTGTCGACTACAAAACCCGCCGGGTCAGTATATACTGGCATCGCTGGTTTTGTTCCTGACAAAACCACGCGTTCGCCAGTATAAGTTCTTCCAGTTGCAATATAGCAATCCCCATCACCCCCCACCGTGCCAACAATATAACAAGCCCCCACGCCCCTTCAAGCCAACAATATAACCATCTCCCCGCTCCCGCCAAACCTACAACGCCGGCTCCGCCCTGACCTCCAGCTCCCCTTCCGACTTGGCGATGAGGCTCGACACCGTGGCGTCCCCGGTCACGTTGACCACCGTGCGGCACATGTCCAGGATGCGGTCGACCGGGAAGATGATGGCGATCCAGGCCGGGTTGAGGCCTACCGATTGCAGGACGATGATCATCATCACCAGCCCGGCGCTGGGCACCGCCGCCGAGCCGATGGAGGCCAGCGTGGCAGTTAATACAATGGTGACCTGCTGGCTCAGGTTGAGATCCACCAGGTGCATCTGCGCCAGGAAGACCACCGCCACCGCCTGGTAGAGGCTGGTGCCGTCCATGTTGACCGTAGCGCCGATGGGCAGGACGAAGTTGGTCACGTTTTGCGATACCCCGATATTGTCGCGCACGCATTCCATCGTCACCGGCAGGGTAGCGGCGCTGGAACTGGTGGAAAACGCCAGGAACTGCGCCGGGCTGATGCGCCGCAGGAATTCCGCGTAGGACAGGTCTTTGACCAGGATGGAAATCAGGACCGGGTAAAAGGCAAAGATCATCAGGCCCAGCCCCAGGGCCACCACCACCGAGTAGCTGAGCAGCCCTTTGAAAATCTCGACTACCTCTGCGGGCGTATCCGCCATTTTGGCGATCACGCCGGCCATGAGGGCAAAGACGAAAAAGGGCGCGGCCTCCATGACCACTTCCACCATTTTCAGGAAGACCTCGTTGATGCCGTCTACCAGGGCGATGACGGGCTGCACTTTTTCGTTCGGCAACAACAACAGCATGATGCCGAAGAAGATGCCGAAGAAGATGACCTGCAGCATGCGCCCCCCGTCGCTGAGGGCGGCAAAGATGTTGTCCGGCACGAAGTCCACCACAAACTGCAGCGGCCCCTGTTCTTTGAACTGCTCGGCAGCGCGCATGCGCTCTTCTACGGTCGTATTGCCTTCTTCCGCCTGCATAGCTTCGGTTGCGGTGCTGACCAGCCCGGCGTATTCCGGGTTGCCGAGGTAATCCTTGCCGTCCAGTATCCGGCCGCTGGGCGTGGCTTTGGCCCACAGCTCGTACTTCAGGCGGTTTTTTATGCGCTGCCCTTCGTCGATGTAATTGCCCGGTTTCAGGGCATTGACCAGCACCAGGCCGACGGTCACGGCCACGACGGTCGTCACCAGGTAGGCCAGGAGGGTCTTGGCGCCCATCCGCCCCAGCTTGGCCGGGTCCGGAAGGCTGGAAACCCCGGAGATGATGGAAAACAAGACCAGCGGCACGGCGATGAACTTCAGGAGCCGGATGAAAATCTCCCCGAACGGGTCGATCCAGTCGATGGTGAACTTGTTCCATCCCAGATAGCTGGACAGCAGAGAGTAAAAGATGCCCAGGATCAGGCCGATAATGATCTTCCAGTGCAGCGGTATTTTTTTCATCATGTCGAATGTGCGGATTTGAAAGCCCCCAAAATAGAGAAATTCTCGTAAAGGGTTATATTCCCTGTCACAATACTCCTAAAAACCACCCGCCGACAATATAGAAAAAATCATATCTTACCACTACGCTAACGCGCCCCCTGCGTTCTCTCGTAACCAAAAACCTTATTATATGAACGAGAACCTGGATTGTTATCGGGTACGGGTGCCGGTGTGGCTCGGCGGCCCGGGCAATAGCCTGGATGCCTGCGATATGTTGATAGAGGGCGACATCAGCGGCGCCAATGTGGAGATTGTAGGGCTCGAAGCAGTTGACCCCGGCGATTTTCCCAACCTCAGCATCGGCGGTGGCGGTTTGTCTTTTTCTTTGAGCAATAATCCAGATGACCTGGAAACTTACTCGCTGACCAACCGGCTTTTTTATGTGGAAGTGGAAACGGAGCCTGGTGCCACATTCGACTTCCATATCACCAACAGCAGCTTTACTTTGTCTAGCTGCGGCGGCACTACCTGAGAGGAGATAGAGATATACTATGATGGCGGCTCCGAAACCCTGGATGGCGTGGAAGCGCCGGCGGCCTGCGCCAGCCCGGATCTGCAGGTCCGGGTAGATGTGGCCAATGCTACTTTTTTTCCTTCTACAGAGGATAATGGGCAGATCGCTTTTATACCGGTCAAGCTGGTCAACACCAGCAGCAGCGCTACTACTGTTCAGCCGTTCAGCCGTTTGGACTTTGAGGTCACTCATGAAGATGTTTATGGGAATTTGAGTATTGACCGCGGTAATGTTAATCCTATTTTTTCTATTCTTTTGGGGGGGGATGCACAATTTAACCTAAATACTCCTGGTGTTATTAAGGCGGAATTAATTAGAGAAAACCCAGAGGAACTGGAACTGGCTTCAGGCGAAGCCTTCCTGTTTAATATCGAAGCCGAAGCTCCCAACTTTCCGCCCACCGGCGGAGAGGTGGATTTTACAGTAGGCTACACCCGTTTCTCGTACCCCGACGGCAGCGGCGGCACGGAATGTTGCGCGCCTTCCGGCGCGGGTGGCGCGGTGGTGCTAAGCGAAGGGCCTTTTCCCTGCGCCGGCCTGCCGCAGGAAGACGTTTTCATCGAACTGAGGGCGCCGCAGGTGGGCGCCAACGGCAGGATAACCATCCCGGTACACCTGAGCGCAGACAATGCCCAGGGGTACATTTACTCTGTGGATGAGCTGCTGCTGGATATAGAAATAAAAGCCGGCGGAGACACCCGCCTGGACGCCGGCGAGATACTGCTATCCGAAGTGGGAACCTGCCCCTACAGCGGCGGCGGGCAGTGCAGCGGCGGCACGGGGTTCCCGGCCAGCGGCTGCCTGGAGGTGGATGAAGCGAACGGCAGGGTTATTTATGGTTTTTGCGATAACGAAACTCTACTTGTCGGCAAGTTGTTCGACATCGTGCTGGACGGCACCTGCGGGTGCAGCGACATTTTCGTGCGGCGCGCCCAGTGGGCCATGGAGGACGAAACGCTGTGCAACCTGGAAGTGCGCAAGGGGTTCAGCGGAGAGCTGTGCACGGAGCTGGGAGAAGGGGACGTCCGCTATATCTGCGAAGAGCGCGGCGGGCTGGAAGGCGTAAAAATCTGCACTTTCACCGGCGAAGAGGGCTGCAATTGCAACGATACCGAGGGTTGTATGGAAACGGACGGGCAGGGCGCCTTCAGCCTGGCCTTCCTGGAGGACAACACCATCGAAAAGATTGCAGCCTGCCGCAAGGGCGACGGGGAAGAACTCTGTGGGGTGTCCACCTTCGACCTGGTAGTGATCTCGATGCATATACTGGGCGTCTCCCCCTTTAAAGAAAGCTGGATGTATGTGGCCGCCGACGTCAACGCTTCGGGGAACGTCACCACGCTGGACCTGATCGAGATCCGCAAGCGGATACTGGGCATCGAGGTGGGGTTCGGGGCGCCTGCCTGGCGGTTTATCCCCTGCGATTATTGTTTTTCGGAAGAGGACCCCCTGGATTCCTTCGAGGAAGAATGCCTGGAACTGGAGCAATTCCGCCCCTGCTTCAAGGCCATCAAAACGGGCGACGTCACCTGCGACTGCAACGCCGGGCCTCCCGAAAGGGAAATGGATATTTACCTGGAATCGTCTTCGAGCCCTACGCCCGGCAACATAATCATCGGGTTCAAGCCGGATGGCTTCGAGGGTATCGCCGCCTTCCAGCTGGCGGTAGGCTACGAGCATGAGGCCTTGTCTTTTGTAGCCGTCCTGGAATCCGGCTTAGCCGGGCTGGGCGAGGATGCCTATTACCACAACCCGGCCGCGCCGGGGCTGGTGCGCTTCGCCTGGTACGATTCCACCGGCATCGGACAGAGCCTGTCGCCGGGCCAGAAACTCCTGAGCCTGGAAATGGAGGTGCTGGACGACGGAGGGTTCAGCTGGGAACACATCCGGCCGGACAGCATTCTCGCCGCCCTGGCTTTTTCTGTGGACGGCACGCCCCTACGCGTCAACCTCGTCCCACCCACCGAAAGCCGGCCGGGGGGCGGTTTCGGCGCTCAGCCGCTGCAGGCAGGCGTTCTGGCTGTAACCTGCCGGCCGAACCCTTTCCAGCAGGAGCTTCACTTTGAGATGGCGGCGCCCGAAGCCGGCCCGGCCACCCTGCAGGTATTCCATACCGGCGGGGCGCTGGTATTCCAGAGGGAGGCCTACCTTGAAAAAGGGTTCAATGCCCTGCCAGCTCCCGAAGCGGCGGGCTGGCCCGAAGGCATTTATTATTTCACGCTGCAACAGAATGGCCGGGTGGCGTCCGGGAAATTAGTTAAACAATAAGATTGTCAAATTAAGCGTACAGGCACAGAGGGAGCGCTGTGGCTGTACGCTTTTTTAATATAATATCTCATGAGATATCTTTTCTTAAGTATATTTTTTTCACTAATAATGTATATGAAAGTAAATGGGCAGTGCTGGGAATTGGTGTTTGAGGATTCTTTAGGGCGTACACCGGCTGACATTCATTTTATTGATGAAAACCACGGTTGGGTAGTTGGCTGGAATGCCTTATTTGTTAAAACGAGCGACGGCGGAAATACCTGGGAAAATGTACCTCACCCCCTTCATTATCTTCCTACAAATTCCCATAGAGCTTTATTTCATGTTTATTTTTCGGATACTTTAACAGGCTGGGCTATACAAGATGAGCGGAATATCTTTCGTACTGAAGATGGAGGACAAAGCTGGGAAGAAATAATAATAAATACACCCGATGCTTTTGCATGGAGTGTACCAGGCCTTCAATTTATCAATTCCGACACGGGGTGGATAGCAACCCATGAAAGAGGCTTTTATCAGACAGTGGATGGAGGCGACACATGGCAGTATAACACGGAACTCGGCCTTATCCACGAAATATTGGCTATGCAATTCATTTCCGGGGAGAAAGGCTGGCTACTGGGCCGGCCCAACGACCCTAATGCTGCATCTACTATGGTTAAATATCTCCTGCACACAGCAGACGGGGGCCAAACCTGGCAGGAGCAACTTAATGCCAATGCAAGCCGACAGTTGGGTAGATGGATGTTTTTTTTAAATGACAGCTTAGGCTGGCTAGTCGGGTATTCTTCTGGTTTGCCGGCCCTCTATCTGACGACAGACGGTGGGCAATCCTGGGATTCGACTCTGAATTTTCCTGCTAATTCTATCAGGTGGGTTCAGTTCGTCGATGATAGTACAGGGTGGCTAAGCATCCCTAGTGCTAGCAATCCAGGGATGTTGTATTCCTCCGATGGAGGCCTGGGCTGGCAGCAGCAGCAAATAAATTTTCCGCCTTTTGAT
>JAGFJD010000482.1 GCA_024102975.1 Phaeodactylibacter sp.
CATGCTCTTAGCCCCCTCACAAAAAAAACATCCGATGCTGAGGAATTATTTGAAGGTTGCCCTGCGCAACCTCTGGAAGCACAAGTTGTTTTCGGGTATCAATATCTTCGGGCTGGGTGCCGCCACCGGCGCCAGCCTGCTGCTGCTGCTCGCCGCCCTGCAGCAGTTTTCCTTTGACCGCTTTCACGAGAACGGAGGCCACATCTACCGGGCCTACCTGGAATCCTACCGCGCCCGCGGGCTGGAGCGCAGCGCCAATATGCCCACGCCGCTGCAGCCCATCGTGCAGGAGGAGGCACGGGGAGTGGAGCGGGCCGTCCGCTGGCGGGGTGGGGGCGCGACAGTGGAATACCAGGGAGAGCGCTTCCAGACGGGCATCCGGTATACGGACCCGGATTTTTTTGAGATGTTTTCCTTCGGACTGCTGGAAGGCGACCCCGCCCGGGTGCTGGAATTGCCCAATAGCCTGGTGTTGTCCGAAAGCGAAGCCGTGAAATTCTTTGGCACGGCGCGGGGTGTTGTCGGCCGGGAACTGAAGGTCCTCGCCGGCGGGGAGCTGAAGAACCTGCAGGTTACCGGAGTGGTGGAGAACAAACCTCATACCTCCTCCCTGGGGTACGAGATGATCACCCGCTACGAGAATACCCCCGGATATGTATCGGATGCAGGCAACTGGGACAACCACAACCACCTCCTTTTCCTTCAGGTGAAGGGAGGAGAGCGCCCGGAGTCGGTGGAGCGGCACCTGGCAGCTATCGCGCAGAAATACTTTTCCAATACCATAGAGCAGATCGAGCGGGAGGGTGCTTCGGCGCCCGACGGCGGCCCCGTCCTTCGCCTGCGGTTGCAACCGCTGTACGATCTGCACTTCGACCGCGACATTTCGCGGGACGGCATCAGCCGCGCCTTTCCCATCGGCCTGGTCATCGGGGCATTGTTCATCCTGGGCATTGCCGGCATCAACTTCGTCAACCTTACCCTGGGCAGCTCCATTACCCGGGCTCGGGAGGTGGGCGTCCGCAAGGTACTGGGGGCCAACCGGCGGCAGCTCGTCGCCCAGTTCTGGGGCGAGGCGCTGCTGGTGGCCGGGATGGCGCTGGTTCTGGGCCTGGGTGTTTGCCAGGTTGTGCTGCCCGAATTCAACGCCCTGTTCCGGTCGGATATAGAGCTGAACAGCCCCCACCTTTTCCTGGCTGCCGGGTTTGTCGTGCTGGCCGTCGGCCTGCTGGGGGGCGGTTATCCGGCGCTGGCATTGTCCCGTTTTCAGGCGGCGGCAGTCCTGAAGGGAGATACCGGCGTTCAGCGACCCGGGCGCCTGCGCAACCTGCTGGTGCTGGCCCAGTTCGCCATTTCGGTGTTGCTCATCAGCTGCACCATCATCATCGGGCAGCAGTTGCAGTACCTGCGGCACAAGCCGTTGGGCTTCAACAAGGAGGAAGTGGTCAGCGTCCCCCTGGCCCAGGGGCTGGACGCCGCCCAGGTGCTGGAGCGCCTGCGCAACGGCCTGGCGGGCAATCCCCGAGTAAAGAGCATCTCGGCCGGCTACAACAACTTTGGCCTGGGTAAGGACGGGTCCATCTATACCTCGGTTATTTCCTTCACACAGGAAGGCCGCGAATACTACACCCATCTGCAGGTAGCGGATTTCGGCTTTACCGAAGCCCTGGAAATCCCCCTGGTTGAAGGACGGAGCTTCTCCCGGGAGCACCCCACCGATACCGCCCGGGCCATTCTCATCAATGAGGCCTTCGCCCGCCAACTGGGCAAGGGGCCGCATGTCGGCAAAGTCCTGCAAATGGACCCGCCGCGGGAAGTGGCCGGTGTGATGAAGGACTTCCACTTCCAGTCGCTGGAGCGGCCGATCGAGCCGCTGTCGGTTGTGCTGGCCCGCCCCGGCGGCGACTTCCCCATGAACTACATCTTCGTCCGCATCAGCCCGGATGAGGTGCCGGCTACCATGCAGGCCATCGAAGGCGCCTGGAAAAACATCGCTCCCAAAACACCGTTCATCGCTTCCTTCCTCAACGAAAACACCAACCGCCTGTACCGGGTAGAAGAAGTCATGGGGCAGCTGTTCATGGCGGCGGCTCTGCTGGCCATCCTCCTGTCGTGCATGGGCCTGTTCGGCATCGCCGTGCTGGCCATCGGGCAACGCACCAGGGAGATCGGCATCCGCAAGGTGCTGGGCGCTTCGGTGGCGGCTATCGTGGCGCTGCTTTCCCGCGACTTCCTCCGGATGGTAGCCCTGGCCATCCTGGTAGCGGCCCCCCTGGCCTGGCTGGCCATGCGGGCCTGGCTGAAGAACTATGCTTATCGCATTGACATCCAGTGGTGGGTGTTCCTCCTGGCGGGCGCGCTGGCGGTGCTCATCGCTTTCCTGACGCTGAGCCTGCAGTCGGTACGGGCGGCAAGGGGAAATCCGGTGGAGGCGCTGCGGAGTGAGTGAGTGAAGGAGTGAATTTTACCCGGCCGAGGCACGAGGACGGGGAAGGAATGAATAGGGCGTCCACTAGTGCGCGAAGCACTAGCCTTCTTATGCACGTAAGCCGGAGACTTGCTCATTTTCCCGCATCGAGACACAGTCTATCGCGAACAAAACATGTCTTTTTTATTTTTCAACCTGCGGCACTGGAGTCCGTCTGTCATAGCTGGCCTACTGTTGGCGGAGACGGACCGCCTTTATCTCAGCAGCGCCCTTGTTTTTGTAAAAAAAGCGGAACCAGAAATGGAGGAAGTTGTCGGTTGATTTATCGGCATATTAATTAAATTGCGCCTGGTCGAGAATAGCCTAAGGCTACATAAAGCCTGTTAAGCGTACGCCTATAAAAAAATCGTTATGCCGAAGAATGAGCTTATCGCGATATCATTCCTGGTCGCCATTTTAGCTATATTTCCGGGGGCACCGGCCCCCACTATTATCAGGAAATAGAGGCCTCTCCGGAGCATGCCGGCCTGGTTTACCAGATGGATGTTTTTCTCCACGTCTCGCGGGATGGCGGCGAGCACTTCGACTACCTGGGGACGGGCCGCGAGAAACATAGCGATAACCATGCGTTATGGATCGACCCGAAAAATGGGAAACATCTGATCGCGGGTACTGATGCCGGGTTTTATGAGAGCTTTGACGAGGGCGCCAAATGGCGTCATTTTCCCAACCTGCCCATCTCGCAGTTTTACAAGCTGGGGCTCGATAATGCAGTGCCATTTTACAACATCGTCGGAGGAGCGCAGGACCTTGGGACCTTGATCGGGCCCTCCCGAACGAAAAATGCCGAGGGGGTGCGCAACCAGGATTGGCATGTTCCGCTGGGCGCCGATGGCTATGATTGTGCTTTCGACCCGGAGGATCCCCAAATTGCCTACATGGAAATCCAGCAGGGCCTCCTTCACCGATACGAGCGGCGCAGCGAAGAAGTCTTGAACATTCAGCCGCAGGCAGCGCCCGACGACCCGCCCGAACGGTGGAACTGGGACAGCCCTGTCCTGATTAGCCCGCACGATAATCACCGGCTTTACTTCGGGTCTCAGCGGCTGTGGCGCAGCGATGACCGGGGGAATTCGTGGACAGCCGTGAGCCCGGACCTGACCACCAATGCGAACCGGTATGAACTGGAGATGATCGGCCGTGTCTGGAGCGTAGATGCCTTGTACGACAACGGGGCGATGTCAAAGTATGCCACCCTTACCGCTATAGCGGAATCTCCGGTAGCTGAGGGGGTGCTCTATACGGGCTCCGATGACGGCCTGATCAGCGTCAGTGAAGATGGAGGGCAAAATTGGCGGAAGAGCGGGGCGCTTCCCAAGGTCCCGGCACGCTCCTTTATCAACGACCTTGAGGCCTCCGGCCATGATCCGAATACCGTTTTTGCCGTCGCCGATGCGCACAAGCTCGGCGACTTCAGCCCCTACCTTTTCATGAGCACTGATCGTGGCCGCTCCTGGCAGGCCATTGCCGGCGATCTGCCAGAGGGTACGGTAGTCTGGGTGCTCAAACAAGACCATATAGATGAAAATCTCTTGTTCATCGGCACGGAATTCGGGCTCTATTTTTCTTATAACAAAGGGGTGAATTGGATAAAGCTAATGGCAGCCCATATTATCGCTTCTTCTTTCCTTGCAAAAAAACCGCTTCATAAGCCATTTCCAGCGCCGCCTGCACCACGTCCGCCGGCACCTTGTCCAGTTCGAAGGTAGTCCAGCCCTTTTCTCCCCATTTGTTGGGCACGGGGTGGATGCCCGGCTCGCCCAATCTGCAAAACTCCGATTGCCCGAAGGGGGATAATACGATGTTGGCCGACCGGCTGGGCTCGTGGAGGGTGGCAAAAATCCGCCTTTTCACTACCTTGAAGGCAGTCCTGTCGAAATGCGGTTTTTCTTCCGTGCCCGGAAAGGAAAGCGCCAGGAATTTGAATTCTTCTGTAGTCATTCGAAAGGTTGAGTTGCGTGGTGATAAAGATAACGGACGGTTTAAAAAAACAATTTTTAAAACAAAAAGTTTTTTATTTCCTTGATCTGGATCGACTGTTTCGACCAGTATTGAAATATTTTGTCTTTTTTTGTTGACTTTTAAAACAAAAAAATGGAAATTGTTGGCATCGAAAAAGACTTGTGGCGCATGGTGAAAGTAATCAACTAAAAAATGAAGCAGCCAAAAAACGTGGACGAATACATTTCCAGTTTCCCGGAAACCACGCGTCGTATTTTGGAAACGATCAGGGGAACGATAAAAGCCGCTGCGCCGCAGGCGGATGAGTCCGTCAGCTACGGCATGCCCGCCTACAAATTGAACGGCCGCCCGCTGGTATACTTTGCAGGTTACAAAAACCACGTCGGTTTTTATGCCACCCCGACGGGGCATGCGGCTTTTTCGGACGAGCTGTCGAAGTACAAGCAGGGAAAGGGCTCAGTACAATTTCCAATTGACAAACCGATGCCGCTGGATTTGATTTCGAGGATTGTTGCATTCCGGGTAAAAGAGAATATGGAGAAAAAATAATCATCATTCAATACAATTAAACCATGTCCCACACACAAAAAATCACCCCCTACCTTTGGTTTGACAGCCAGGCGGAAGAAGCCGCCAATTTTTATGCTTCCGTTTTTCCCAATTCAAAGATCGGTAAAATACAACACCAGGGCGATGCGGTGCTGACCGTGCAATTTTTCCTTTCCGGCCAGGAGTTCGGGGCGCTGAACGGCGGGCCGATGTTCACGATTAACCCATCCGTATCCTTTTACGTCGTCTGCGAAAGCGAAGCGGAAATCGATCAGGCCTGGGAAAAATTGTCGGGCGGCGGGAAAGCGATGATGCCGCTCGGCAAATACCCCTGGAGCGAAAAATACGGCTGGGTGCAGGACAAATACGGCGTTACCTGGCAGCTGGACCTGGGCAAGGTAGCGGACGTGGGGCAGAAGATTTTGCCCGCGCTGATGTTTACCGGCGAACAACACGGAAAGGCCGGGGAAGCCATTCATTTTTATATGTCCACCTTTGAAAATTCCGGCATTAACCTCCTGGCAAGGTACGAAGAAGGGGATGGCGACCCTGCCGTCGGGACCATCAAACACGCCCGGTTCCGGCTGGGCGGGAACCTTTTCATGGCCATGGACAGCAGCCATGAACATGGCTTCGGGTTCAATGAGGCCATCTCGTTTGTGATACATTGCACATCCCAGGAAGAGGTGGACTATTTCTGGGAAAAACTCGCCGCCGGCGGTGAGGAAATGATGTGCGCCTGGCTGAAGGACAAATACGGCGTGGCCTGGCAGGTCGTGCCCGACGAGCTGATCCGCCTCATTTTCGATCCGGACCCCGCCCGGGCGCAGCGGGCCGTCGGCGCTATGATGCAGATGCGGAAGATCGACATCGAAAAAGTGCGCCGGGCGGCAAACGGCGAAAGCCCAACGGTCATCACCGTACAGGCAACCGTGCATGCCCCCCTCGAAAAAGTATGGGAGATGTGGACCCTGCCCGAACACGTCACCCACTGGAACTTCGCCAGCGACGACTGGCACTCGCCCCGGGCGGAAAACGACCTGCGGCCGGGCGGGAAATTCAACTACCGGATGGAGGCGAAGGACGGCAGCATGGGCTTCGATTTTACCGGCGCCTACACTGCGGTAAATAAAAACAAAAACCTGGAATACACCATGGACGACGGCCGTCAGGTGCAGGTGCATTTTTCGGAATTGGCCGGCGGCACCTTCGTCATGGAGAATTTCGAAGCGGAGCAGACGCACTCTATTGAAATGCAAAAGGACGGCTGGCAGGCGATACTGGATAATTTCAAAAGGTATGTGGAGGGGAATTGACTCCGGGCTATCTGTCTAACACTGGACAGAATGAGCCGGGAGGGTGTAGATTTGCCCCCCTGGATTCGGGAGCATACGGACGCAGCCGGAAGTCTCTTGTACACGATGTACGATGCTGTCCGCATCCGAACAAAAAACTGTTCAATATTGGACATTTCCGGGAACGGCCAGAGAAGAAGCCGGAAGTGCGAAGCCGGAAATGGGAAATCAGCGGGGAGAGGCCAGAATGGGGCCAGGCCTTTCGCAACCTACTGGTTTTTAGTAGTGTGTAGCCCTGGGCGAGTAGTGGGCGCTGCTTTAGTTGCCTGATCGGCCCAACAGGCGATCCGCCCTTGGCACGATGTTCGCCCCGCGAGGATAAGCCGTTTTCCATCCTGCCCCGCGCCGGCCGGAAAACGGCTTATCCTGGCAAAAAAACACCCATGCTGAGCAATTACCTGAAGATCGCCCTCCGCAACCTCACCCGCAACCGGCTCTACGCCGGGCTCAACCTCCTGGGCCTGACGGCAGGCATGGCCGCCTGCCTGCTCATCCTGCAGTACGTGAGCTACGAATGGAGCTACGACCGCTTCCACGAGAAGGCGGATCGTATCTGCCGAGTGGTCAACGACCGCTACCAGAGCGGCAAGCGGGTGCAGATAGGTACCATTACCTACCCGGCCGTAGGGCCGCTGATTGATGAGGACTACCCCGAAGTGGTCAACCACACCCGCATTTTTTTCCCGGGCAGCGCCATCCTGCACCGGGAGGAGGAGATGCTGCGCTCTGCCGGCGGCTATTTTGTGGATAATGAATTCCTCAGCCTCTTCAGTTTCGAGCTGCTGGCGGGCGACCGCAACACCGCCCTACTGGAGCCGCGGCAGGTCGTACTGACGGAAAAGGTGGCCCGCCACTTTTTTGATGTACAGGATGGAGATTACGGCCGGCTCATCGGCCAGAGCATCCTGCTCAACCGGGACGAGCAGCCCTACCAGGTAACCGGCATCCTGGCTGATATCCCCGAAAACTCACTGCTACAACCGGACATCCTGGGTTCTTACGCCACCCTGGGCCTGTACATGGGCGCAGAGGCGGTGGACCAATCCCTGCGGTGGTCCGACTTCTACCACTACCTGGAAGTACGGCCGGGGACGGACATCGCAGCCCTGGAGCGCAAGCTGGAGGATTTCAGTGCGCGCCACTTCAAGGGAGAGGAAGTGTCGGGCGCCGAAGAGCGTTTTTACCTGCAACCCCTGAAGGACGCCCATCTCCACTCCATGCACCTGGAATACGAGATCGGCGAGGTGGGCAGCGGCCGGGTGGTGTGGGCGTTGCTGGCCATTGCCCTGTTCATCCTGGGGCTGGCCTGGGTCAATTACATCAACCTGTCCTCCGTGCGTGCCATCGAGCGGGCCAAAGAGGTGGGCATCCGCCGGGTGGCGGGGGCCCGCCGGGGGCAGCTGGCGCGGCAGTTCCTGACCGAGGCTGCCATCGTCAATGCCCTCAGCCTGTTTCTGGCCGGCTATCTGGCCTACCTGGCGGCGCCGCTGCTGAGCCACCGGCTGGGGGTGAACCTCTCCTGGCAATACCTGCTCTCCGGCGACGGGCTGCAGCAACTGCTGCTGGTCGGCCTGCTGGGCTGGCTGTTATTGGGCATTTTGTCTTCCGGCCTTTATCCTGCCTTTCTGTTGGGGCGCCAGCAGACGGCGCTGGTGCTTAAGGGGCAGTACAGTCAGTCGGAAGGCAGCCGGCGCCTGCGCCAGGGGCTGGTCGTCTTTCAGTTTGCCGCCTCCATCGCCCTGGTGTCCGTCACCTGGATGGTCTTCCGGCAGGTGCGCTTCATGACGCGCCAGAGCCTGGGGATCAACATCGACCAGGTGCTGCGGGTCAGCCAGCCGGAGCAAACCAACTGGGACAGCACTTACATCGAGCGGGTGCAGAGCTTCAAAGACGCCCTGACGGCCCATCCCGACATCAAAGCCGCGACCGCCTCCAGCCGGGCGCCGGGCGAGCGCATGGGCCGCATCTTCGGCATGGAGCGGCAGGGACAGGAAGGAGTGAGCCTGTCTTCCAATTTTATAGAAGTGGACCACGAATACGCCGAAACCTACGGCCTGGAGACCGTCGCCGGGCGGGATTTGAACGCCACCGACCACAATATGAACTGGCCGATGATCGAAAACGTGGTGGTCAACGAATCCGCAGCGGAGCAGATGGGCTTCGAGCAACCTGCGGAAGCCATCGGCGCGGTGCTTAGGTTCTGGGACAAGGAATGGACCGTCGTCGGCGTCATGAAGGATTTCCACCAGATGTCGTTCCACCATGCCATCGAACCTATCGTTTTCCTGCCGGTATACCACAACCAGGAGCCTTTCTCCGTGCGTATCTCCGGCAAAAACGCCGATCGGGCCATCGAACACCTGGCGGCCGAGTACCGCCGCTTTTACCCCGGCAACCTGCTGGAATACGAGTTCCTGGACGAGCGGGTGCAGCGCCTGTACGAGGCCGACCGCCGCTTTGGCAGCGTTCTGCTCTTTTTTACTGTCCTTGCCATCCTGGTCGCCTGCCTTGGGCTGTTCGGCCTGGCCTCCTATATGGCCTTCCTGCGCGCTAAAGAGGTGGGCATCCGCAAGGTGCTGGGCGCTTCGGTGCCGGGTATTGTCGGCCTGTTGTCGAAAGATTTCGTGCGCCTGGTGGTCTGGGCGGCCCTCATCGCCACGCCCCTGGCCTGGCTGGCGGGCCGGCTCTGGTTGCGGGATTTTGCCTATCGGATAGATTTGCCGTGGTGGGTATTTATCGCGGCCGGCGTTATGGCTGTGTTCATCGCCCTGGCGACGGTGAGCTGGCAGGCCGCGCGGGCAGCGCTGGCCAACCCGGTGGAGGCGCTGAGGAGTGAATGAACTTGTATAAATGTGGAAATGTGTAAGGGTGTAAAAGTGCCAGGAGTCATGATCGGGATGTCTTTCAGAAAGAGTTTCTTTGGATTGAAGGCCATTAAATTCATGATTTCCTGAAATATTTCCCGTATAGGTATGAGGCAACAGGCGGGAGAATCGCACTTTCACAAAAAGCCAGTTAGCATGAAATTTACCACTATTTTTTTTCACCTCGCCCTTTTTCTTCTAATGGCCTCCTGCCAGGCAGAAGAGGAGCTTGTATTGCAGGAAGGAGAGATACACGGCGCCGTTCACGAGGCCAACATCGGAAGGGTTACTTTCATGGGGGAGGCGATACCTATGGAAAAGTATACTGAAAAGGACTTTTTAACCTCTTTCGGGCTGAGGGATAATGTTGATTTTAATATCCGGATTTTTCTGGGCAAAACCCTGACCTATTACCTGCACGAACTGGCGCCGGATTTGCCGGTCAGCCAGCTTTGCAAAAAGGGAAATTACCAGTTCTCTTTTTATGTCGACGACAAAACAAAAATGGCGGAACCTGGAACGGGCAACAACTCATTCCCAAAGCATGGGTAGAATCGAGCCTGAGCCGGCAAATGGCACTGCCGGCAGACATAGGCGGCTATTACGGCTACCTGTTTTGGAAAAAGCAATATACTGTAGGTGGCAAATCCTGCGAGGTTGCTTATTCCAGCGGGAACGGCGGCAACAAGATTTTCATTTTTAAGGATCTGCCGTTGGTAGTGGTTGTCACGGCTAAAGCTTATAACCAGCCTTACGCGCATGTGCAGGTGGATAAGATGATGGAGGAGGGTGTTTTGCCGGCCATGCACACCACTAGACATTTTCTGGTCCGTTTAAAAGTGTAAGCGTGTAAAGGTGTAAAAGAAATTGGCTCCCAATCATTTACACGTTTACACTTTCACACCTTTACACAAGTAGCCCCCAAAATG